>USKC01000340.1 GCA_900555195.1 uncultured Lachnospiraceae bacterium | reverse complement strand
GCCGAAATCGAAAAGGCCAAGAAGGAGGGCGGCGTCTCCAAGAAAGAGCTGCTGCGCCGCATCTCCAGGATCGCATTGGCCTGATTCTCTGTGAAGTTCAGCTGCTGGGCCATCACCTTGGATTCTTTGGATTTAAACAGGATCCCTTCCGTCTTTCCGTCCGTCAGGCATGCCTTTGCCATGTTCCTGTCTCTGGAGCCTCTCAGGATTTCGATAATCAGATCGATTACATTGCAGGCTTTAATCAGCCCTTCCTGAATCTCCCGCTTGTTTCTTTCGCGCGCCAGCATGTTCTTGTACTTTCGCGTGGTTATCTGAAACTGGAAGTCCACATTCGCCTTCAGGACGGCCTTCAGTCCCAGGGTTTCCGGCCGCCCATCCACGATCGCAAGCATATTCACGCCAAAGGTATCTTCCAGCCGTGTTTTCTTGTAGAGCATATTGATGAAGCGATCCACATCCGCATCCCGCTTTAGTTCGATCACAATGCGGATCCCTTCCTTGGAAGACTGATTGGAAATATCGCTGATATCCATAGTCTTCTTGGATTCCGACAGAGCGGCCACATCTGACAGAAATTTACCGATGTTTGCTCCGATCATAGGATAGGGGATCTCCGTGATGACCACATTGGTCTTCCCGCCTTTTCCCTTCTCAATCTCCACCTTCCCGCGGATTTTGATCTTCCCCGTACCAGTTTCATAGATGGAAAGGAGTTCATCCTTATTGGTCACAATTCCGCCCGTCGGGAAATCCGGTCCCTGCACATAACGCATCAGCTCCTTCGTGCTGATCTCCTCGTTCTGCATATAAGCCTTGACAGCATCAATCACCTCTGACAGATTGTGCGGGGGAATATTGGTTGCCATACCGACTGCGATCCCCTCCGAACCGTTTACAAGCAGGTTAGGGAACTTAACGGGCAGCACGCTGGGTTCCTTCTCCGTCTCGTCAAAATTGGGGATAAAGTCCACCACATCCTTCTCCAGGTCAGAAAGAAACGTCTCCTGCGTCACCTGTTCCAGACGTGCTTCCGTATAACGCATGGCGGCAGCTCCATCGCCTTCAATGTTGCCAAAGTTGCCATGTCCGTCCACAAGCGGAAGGCCTTTCTTAAAATCCTGGGCCATAACCACCAGAGCTTCATAGATGGAGCTGTCTCCATGGGGATGGTATTTACCCATGGTATCGCCCACGATACGCGCGCATTTCCGGTAGGGCCTGTCGTAACGGATCCCCAGTTCATGCATATCGTAAAGGGTGCGTCTTTGCACCGGCTTCAATCCGTCCCGCACATCCGGAAGTGCCCTGGCCACAATAACGCTCATCGCATAATCGATATAGGATTTCTGCATGACCTCCGAATATTCTGTTTTAATAATCTTCTCTTCCAAACTTCTATTCTTCCTTTCAACGCAAACTCATCTTTTCCGCCCGGCCTACTCATCTCCTATCAATCCGTCTGCCGGCCTGATTTTGCAGCCCTATTTAAATATCCAGCTGTGCATCCGGAGCATATTCATAGATGAACGCTTTTCTCGGGGATACATCTGTCCCCATCAGCATTTCGGTCACTTCGGACGCCATCCTCGCATCTTCGATCTCTACCTGCTTAAGCATCCGCGTCGCAGGGTCCAGCGTGGTTTCCCACAGCTGAGCGGCGTCCATTTCCCCCAGTCCCTTATACCGCTGCAGGGTGAAAGGCCCTTTATGGCGCTTTCTGTACCGCTCCAGCGCTTTATCGTCATAGAGATATTCCTCTTTTCCTTTGGACGGCATGGCCTTATACAGGGGCGGCATTGCAATATACACATGTCCTTCAAAGATCAATTCCGGCATAAAACGGTAGAACAGGGTCAGAAGCAGGGTGGAAATGTGCGCGCCGTCCACATCCGCATCCGCCATGATGATAATCTTGTCATAGCGCAGCTTGCTGATATCAAAATCATTTCCATAGCCTTCGGAAAAGCCGCAGCCAAACGCATTGATCATGGTCTTGATTTCCGCATTGGCCAGCACTTTATCGATGCTCGCCTTCTCCACGTTCAGGATTTTTCCCCGGATGGGCAGGATCGCCTGATAGGACCGATCCCTGGCCATTTTGGCGCTTCCTCCTGCGGAATCCCCTTCCACGATAAAGATTTCACACTTGGAAGGATCCTTCGATTCGCAGTTGGCCAGCTTTCCGTTGGAATCAAAGGAAAATTTCTGGCGCGTGAGCATATTGGTCTTGGCGCGTTCTTCCGTCTTCCTGATTTTAGCCGCCTTTTCAGCGCAGCCGATGATATTTTTCAGCGTTTCCAGGTTCCGGTCAAAATAACGGACAATCTCCTCTCCGGTTACCTTGCTCACCACCTTGGCCGCGTCCTGATTGTCCAGTTTGGTCTTGGTCTGTCCCTCAAATCTGGGATCCGGATGCTTGATGGACACCACCGCCGTCATACCGTTACGCACATCGGCTCCGGTAAAATTCGCATCTTTTTCCTTGAGAATGCCAAGCTGCCTGGAATAGGTATTGATCACATTGGTGAACATGGTTTTAAAACCGGTCAGATGCGTTCCGCCTTCCGCATTATAAATATTGTTGCAGAAGCCCAGCACATTTTCATGGAACTCATTCACATACTGCAGCGCCACTTCCACAGAGATCCCTTCACTTTCACCGGCAAAATAAATCACATCGCTGACCGGCTCCCTGGATTTGTTCAAATCCCGGATATAGCCCACAATGCCGTCCGGCTCATGATATTCCACCGTTTCGGCGCTTTCCTTGCGCTTATCCGTAAAGAGGATGGTCAGCGCCGGATTCAGATAAGCGGTCTCATGAAGGCGGCTTTTGACCTCATCCTCTTTAAAACGGGTTTTTTCAAAAATCGTATCGTCAGGCAGAAAATTCACAGTGGTTCCCGTCTCCCTGGTCTTCCCCACTACAGGAAGGAGGCCGTCCTGCAATTCCACCACGGGAATACCTCTTTCATAGGAATCCTCATAAATCCTGCCGTCATGCTTTACGCGTACCGTGAGCCGGGCGGACAGGGCGTTTACCACAGAGGAGCCGACTCCGTGAAGCCCTCCGCTCGTTTTATAGGCAGAATTATCAAACTTTCCTCCTGCATGTAAAGTGGTAAATACCAGACGTTCCGCACTCACGCCCTTTTCGTGCATGCCCACAGGAATACCGCGTCCATTATCCTCCACAGTGGCCGAACCGTCCGCCTCCAAGGTCACCCGGATCCTGTCGCAAAAACCGGCCAGGTGTTCGTCAACCGCATTATCCACAATTTCATATATCAGATGGTTCAGTCCCTTCGTGGAGACGCTCCCGATGTACATTCCCGGCCTTTTTCTGACCGCTTCCAAACCTTCCAGCACCGTGATGCTGGAAGCATCATAGTTCGCATTGTTTTTACTCATAGCCATTCCTCGTCGCTTAACCGAACACGGGCAGCAGCCGCCCAACGCGGCAGACGCCCGTGCATTTGGTTACTGCCTAT
>USKC01000339.1 GCA_900555195.1 uncultured Lachnospiraceae bacterium | reverse complement strand
CCGCTTCCTTGCTTTCATACAGCTTCACAGCTTCTTCCTTCAGCTGCTGCTTCAGGCTGTTCTTCTTCGGCTTGTTCACCCTCTCCTTCGTAACCGGCGCCAGAGGAATGATCGGGAGCAGCAAGGAGTTGAGTTCTGTAAAGTTCCACTCATCCACATCCGAATCTTCGCCGATCACCATATCCACCGTGTTGTCCACGATGTCCGTAATCATCTTATAGATTACATCCCGCATGCTCTCGCCGTCCAGCACACGCCGCCGCTCCGCATAGATGATCTCACGCTGTTCGTTCATTACCTGGTCATATTCCAGAAGGTTCTTTCTGATGCCGAAGTTATTGCTTTCAATCTTCTTTTGGGCAGATTCGATGGCATTGCTGAGCATCTTATGCTCGATCTCCTGATTCTCCGGCACACCCATGGCGTTGAACATATTGATCAGCCGTTCCGAACCGAACAGTCTCATCAGATCGTCTTCCAGGGAAATATAGAACTTGGATTCGCCCGGATCTCCCTGACGTCCGCTTCGGCCGCGCAGCTGGTTGTCAATACGCCTGGATTCATGCCGCTCCGTGCCGATGATTTTGAGGCCGCCCGCCGCTTTTGCTTCATCGTCCAGCTTGATATCCGTACCACGGCCTGCCATGTTGGTGGCAATCGTCACCGCTCCGTGCACGCCGGCATCCGCCACGATCTCCGCCTCCAGTTCATGGAATTTGGCGTTCAGCACTTTATGCGGGATGCCTTTTTTCCTGAGAAGGCCGCTGAGTTCTTCGGAAGCTTCGATTGTGATCGTACCTACCAGCACAGGCTGTTCCTTTGCATGGGCTTCCTCCACCGCTTCCACGATGGCATGCAGCTTCTCCTTGCGCGTTTTATATACCGCATCCTGATGATCGATTCTTCGGACCGGCTTGTTGGTGGGGATCTCCACCACGTCCATTCCGTAGATATCACGGAATTCCTTCTCTTCCGTCAGGGCTGTACCCGTCATGCCGGCCTTTTTCTCGAATTTATTGAAAAAGTTCTGGAAAGTGATGGTGGCGAGCGTCCTGCTCTCCCGCTTCACCTGAACATGTTCTTTCGCCTCAATCGCCTGATGCAGGCCATCCGAATATCTGCGTCCCGGCATGATACGGCCCGTGAATTCATCCACGATCAGGACCTGATCGTCCTTCACCACATAGTCCTTATCACGGAACATCAGATTATTGGCCCGCAGGGCCAGAATAATATTATGCTGAATCTCCAGGTTCTCCGGATCCGCCAGGTTTTCAATCTGGAAAAAGCGCTCCACCTTGGCCACGCCCTGAGCGGTCAAGTTGACCACCTTATCCTTCTCGTTCACGATAAAGTCGCCGGTCTCTTCCTGCTCCACGCCCATGATCGCATCCAGCTTGGACAGGTCTTCCATATCCGCGCCCCGCTCCATCTGCTTGGCCAGGATATCGCAGGCCTCATAGAGCTTCGTGGATTTTCCGCTCTGCCCGGAGATGATCAGAGGGGTTCTCGCTTCATCGATCAACACCGAGTCCACCTCGTCGATGATGGCGTAATGCAGATCACGCAGAACCAGCTGCTCCTTGTAGATGACCATATTGTCTCTCAGGTAGTCAAAGCCCAATTCATTATTCGTCACATAAGTGATATCCTTGGCATATTCCGCACGCCGTTCCTCGGATTTCATGCTGTTGAGCACGCAGCCCACTTCCAGCCCCAGGAACTCATGTACCGCCCCCATCCAGGCAGCGTCACGGCTGGCCAGGTAATCATTGACGGTAACAACATGCACACCCTTGCCTTCCAGAGCGTTCAGGTATGCCGGAAGCGTGGAAACCAGCGTCTTACCTTCACCTGTCTTCATCTCGGCAATACGTCCCTGATGCAGAATAACACCGCCCATCAGCTGTACGCGGAAGGGTTCCATGTTCAGCACCCTTCTGGCCGCCTCACGGACTACAGCATAGGCCTCCGGAAGCAGATCATCCAGCGTCTCGCCCTTCGCAAGGCGATCCTTGAACTCCTTCGTCTTGCCTCTAAGCGCCTCATCCGTAAGCTCCACCATCTGGGGCCGCAGGGATTCGATTCTGTCCACCAGAGGTTTGATCCGCTTCAACTCCCTTTCACTGTGCGTCCCAAAAACCTTTTGAATTACATTCATTTCCTATTTGCTCCAATCATAATGTCCGCCTGCGCTCTCTCACAGAGCCCGCAGACGTACTGCTTTTCGTATCAACAAGCCCGAACTACGGTTTATTTTAGCAGAAACGATCCAGTTATTCAACCTTTCAGGCCGAGGTCTTTTTCGTTATAAGCCATTTTGCCCGAAAAATCCATAGATATTTTATGAAAAGAATATGAATATTCTTATTTGGCCCTCCGAGTTCTGACGCCTTCCCTATCGGCATTTGGCGAGTCCATGGTTCCGGGCCCCTGGCTCTTGCGGCGGGTGGATGGGATGGCGGGGCCTGGCTGGATTACTTTCCCTGAAAACCTGTGAAAAAATTGTGCTGTTTCGCTTATGCCGCATGCGGAAATTCTCCCGCACGTTTTGGCGGCGTTGTTTGACGCCCGTGAGGGCGGAGTTTAGCCGCCATGCGGGTAAACTTCCTATATGCAATGTTTAGAAACGGCCAATTTTTGAAGCGGTTTGCGGAAAAAAATCCGGCAGGCCCTGTGCCCTTTTAGCTCTGTATGCGGCATGGGAAAACACAGCAGTCCTGCATGGGGAGGGAAAAGGCGGGGACAGGGACAGAGCAAGGGAGGAAGGCCCATGGGTGGACTTACCGCAACAGCATAGTCTGCCCAGGTCGGCCGGAGAGATGAAATAGTTCATGACTTTTATGGGGAATTGGTGTAGAATAAAAGGCGTATGATGGAAAATGCCGTGAAAAGGCGGTGGGATGGAAAGGAACGGGCGAATGAGTTTCAGGGAAGATGTGTTCGCAAAGATCGTAACCTATATAACAATCGCGGTCCTGCTGGGCGCGATGCTGGTGGAAGCGTTTGTTATTTACATGGAGCGGAAAGAGAAAGAGGAGACAGCCGCGCAGCTGGAGGCGGCTCAGGAAAATATCAGTCAGCTGTCCGAATTAAATCTGAATCTGGAAGAGGACAGGGAAGAACTGCAGGAGTTTAAGGATAATTGGCAGGATTTGGTGATCTTGGCGGATAATGAGACCTGCCAGCTGCTGAGAGAAGATCTGGCAGCCCGTCCTGAACTGATACCAGAGGCGGCGATCGAAGCATCCGTTCTTGCGGAAGAAGCGGACAGGCTCGGGGAAGAGGAAGCGGATCAGGAGACGCTTCCGAATGCACAGTTCACATTCCCGTCGCCGGAGGAAAAGGAATGGCTGCTGCCGCTGAATCTGGGGAATCATCCCAGCGTGGAATATCTGTTCTATGCCAGGGCTGAGGATACGGAGCGGGAGAGATATATCGACATCCTCTATCAGGTTCCATATGACCGGGAGAAGGGGGAACCGATCCTGGACGAAGAC
>USKC01000338.1 GCA_900555195.1 uncultured Lachnospiraceae bacterium | reverse complement strand
TATGGGCACCCTCGGGATCTGGCTTTCCTGGCCGATCGGATGGGTGGCGGCCGCAATTCTCTCCGTCGGCTTTTACAGAAAGGGCGTGTGGAAGAACTGCAGTCTGACACGGGAAACAGAAGGGGCCGCTTAACGAGACCCCTTTTTGCGGTTCATACCGGCATAGATCAGAAGGAACAGAAGGGATGCAAGGCTGACAGCTTCAGCAATCCGCCAGATGATGGGCTCCTGATAGGCTATCCGTATGGTTCCCTGATATCCTTCCGGCACGATGATACGGATGCGGTTGTTGTCGCCTGCCTGGATGGGAAAAGAGGTGCCATCAGACACATCCCGGGCAGTGTAGCCGGAATAATACAGCAAAGGCACGTCCACATAGCCGGACGAATTATCTGGGTTGCTGACCGTTACGGCGACCTGATTATAAGCCTGTGAGAATCCCTGCAGCTCCACTTTCCCATCGGTGGTGGGGACGGCGAAGAGCTGGGAGGGTTCCGTCCCTACAGGAAGATATTCTCCCCGCCCCACGGCGGAGGAAAGTTCGGGTACGTTGTCATAGATGCGGTAACTGGGCAGTTCATTCATCATCGTTCCGGTCAAATCCATGCTCTGGATGCAGGCCAGGGCGCAGAGGGAAAAGAGAAGCCAAAAGCCTTCTTTTTTACCGCCTGCCGCATCCCGTTTCAGGAGAAGGGCGGCCAGCATGCCGGTTATCCAGGCGAGAAACAGCACCGCTATGGTCAGGAAACGCCAGGGAAACTGCAGGCTGGAAAAAATCCGCTCCAGAAGCGGGGAGGCATCGGAGAGGCGGTCATAGGGAAACAGGTTCGTCGAAAGAAAGAGAGCGAACGCGGTAAAGAGCAGCGCGATTTTTCCGCTCAAACCGCAGGCAACCTTCCGCTTCCTTAAACAGAAGCAGATAAAGAGCAGCAGCGCAAAGGATAATGGCAGGCCGATGCTCAAAGGGAACTCTCCGGCAGCCCCCTGGGATGCGTCTGCAGAGAGACCGGAAACGCTGTACTGCGTGGCGAAAAGCTGGAACACAAACGCACCCTGGGACTGGATTCTGGCCTGAGAGTCTCTGACAAACACGTTAATGTTTTCCCCGGACATGGAGAGGAAGGGGATCAGGAACCAAGCGTTTAAGAGCAGGGTAAAACCGGCAGTTTTCAAAAGCGCCAGGAAGGTGGGCTTCCGGAAGGTGCGCCTGAACAAAAGAAGGCATGTCAGCAAAGTGAAGATTCCGACCATTTCGCAGGAAATCACATGCGTCTGTATGATGCCGGAAAAGCCAAGCGCGGGAAGGATCCAGCTGCGTTTGTAAGAGGGGCTGGATGTATCCTGTGTATAAATCTTCCAAAGCCCGTACAGGATCAGGGGGAGGAAGAGCATGGCGGTATATTCTCCCACAGAACCCCGGATATAGAGATCGGACAGACGATAGGGGTTAAGGAGATATACCACGCTGGCGGCCAGCCCGGCATATTTGTGGGAAGTCATTCTGTAGAAGCAGTAATATGCCACCCAGGCGGTTGCGATCTGAATGAAAAAGACATAGAAGCGGTATGCATCCTGGATCGGAACGCCAATGATGCGCAGCAGGGCGGGAAGGACGAGCAGAAGGTCTCCATAATATATAGAAACCGGATATCCGTGATCTGCCAGCCAGCCCGGCTGTATCCTGACAGGAAGCTGGAGCGACAGAAGGCCGTTCTTGAGCCCTTCGATCCTCATGAGATGAAAGGGCAGGTCATGTCCCTCCATCAGATAATCTGAGAACAGAGGATAAGACGCTGCGAGCACGGCGCAGGAAAGGCCGGCAAAGACGAAGAGATTTTCTCTGTCCGACAGAAAGGGGATCTTTCTTTTCTCCCAGATCAGAAAGATGCAGTCCGCTAACAGCAGGAGCAAAAAGACCTTGCAGAGGAGCTGGGCTGTATACAGCAGATTGGAAGAGGAGATCTGCACCTGTTGAATGGTCAGATAATTGGGAGAATTATCCAAAAGGATATTTTTAATATAAACATTGTCACAATTCTGGTTGAGGTAGAGGTGATACTGAACCGTGGACAGGCTTCTGTAGAGGGGAATATGGTCGCAGACGAGGGCACGGTAGTTGGTATTGTCCGATTCCGCCCAGGTTTTGCAATAGTCTGTCTCTGAATTATTGGTTTGATAGGAGACGGTGACCAGATAGATCCCTTTTGTCAAGGAGACAGGGGGCGTAGCAATATACTTTCCGGTACCCTCCATGGAATTGTCCAGATAATTGCCGGAAGCGCTTGATTCCTCCCCGTCCAGAGAAGTCTGGTGAACGGACAGATCTGAAGACGAATAGGTGTAGTTCACGGAAGGGCGCGTAAGGCCCCAGACCAGAACGATCAGAAGGACAAGCAGATTGCATCCGGTCAAAATACAGAGCATATTTCGATTGTTTCTGAACATAGAGAGACTCCTCCTGCGAAGAATGACACAATTATCATCGGATTTGGTACTGCCTGAACGGTTTCACTATAGCATTTGGGGCTGTTTCCTGTCAAGAATCCATGGCTTGACAAGCATAGCATCCTTCAGTATAATTAAGATCGTGTATATTCATACACAGATTGTTACTATGCAGAAAGGAACCGGATTTTCATGAGCGACGCGGACCCTGACGGGGAAACGACCCATCGAGATATGATATATAGAGATTTGGGAGGCATGGTTTGCTTGGATTGATCTACAGCAAACTATGCCTTTTTGTGCTCAAAAACCGGAACAAAAAGAGAAAAGGAGAGAGATTTCATTGGACTCAATTATTGGTAAACTATTGTTGCAGGTCGTGCTGATTGCATTGAATGCGTTTTTTGCCGCGACGGAGATGGCGGTGGTTTCCCTGAATGCGACGAAGCTGAGAAAGCTGGAAGAAGAAGGGGACAAAAAGGCGGCGAAGCTTCTGAAGCTGGTGGATGCGCCTTCTTCCTTCCTGTCCACGATCCAGATCGCCATCACACTGGCAGGACTTTTGGGCAGTGCGTTTGCGGCGGACAGCTTTTCTGTATATATTGTGAATTGGGTTTATGATGGCCTGGGCCTTACGATGATACCGCAGGGCGTGATGAATACCATCGCCATGGTGATAACGACCCTCATTCTGTCCTACTTCCAGCTGGTATTTGGAGAACTGGTGCCCAAGCGGATCGCGCTGCAGAAGTCGTATCAGGTGGCCTGTATTGCGAGCGGCGTGGTGTCCGCGGTGGCGACGGTGATGCGCCCGGTGATCTGGCTGCTGTCGGTCTCTACAAACGGCATTCTGAGGCTGCTTCATATGAAGGTGGAAGCTGAGGAAGAGACGGTAACGGAAGAAGAGATCCGTATGATGATTGATCTGGGCGGTCAGAAGGGCACGATTGATCAGGAAGAGCAGGAATGGATCGAGAACGTGTTCCGGTTCGATGATATTTCCGTAAGGGAGGCCATGACCAGGACGGCGGATGTGGAGGCGTTTTCTCTGGAGGCGGCGGAT
>USKC01000337.1 GCA_900555195.1 uncultured Lachnospiraceae bacterium | reverse complement strand
CTTCACCTCATCCAGCGTTCCCCCATTCTGGGCACAGGCTCCGGCCACCTTATAGGCGAAACAGATTCCAGCAATCCCTCTTCTCTGTTCATACTCTGATCTGGGCGCACTCGCCATATCATCTGAAACCTTAACGATTTCCGTTCGTATCCCTTCCATCTGTGCCATTTCACCGGCCATCTCAAAGTTCATGCTGTCTCCGAAATAATTTCCGAACAAATACAGCACGCCTTTTTCATGCGGTACGGACTTGGTTGCACACAGAATCGTTTCGCTGGACGGCGATGTGAATACGTTGCCGACAGCCGCCGCATCGCAGAGGCCATCTCCCACATATCCCAGGAATACAGGAAGATGTCCGTAACCGCCTCCTGTTACGATACCTACTTTGTCCGTTTCCCCCGGATGTACAACTGCCCGGATATTGCCAAATCCTTTCTGATAGAATCCTGGATATGCCCTATAGATTCCCTCCAGGCTCTCCTCCACAAAATCATCGCTGTTGTTCATACATTTTTTGCTCATCCCATCCCCTTCTTTCTTTTATGAATAAAAATCAGCTCATCTTTTCTGCCCGAAAGCATCCCCCGTCTCAGAAAAATCCGGCTTCGCTCTTCCTGATATGATGCTCTTGCTGTTCCTTGCTGAGCATTGTGAAATAGGCGGACCATCCTCCCATCCTCACACGCAGATCACGATAATTCTCCGGATGTTTCTGTGCATCGCGCAGCGTTTCACTGTCCGCAACGCTGACTGTCAGAAGGTTTCCTCCCAGCTGAATGAAAGAATCCATCAGTCCCACAATCCGCACAGTTCCTTCCTCACCCTGCACATACTGTCCAGCCAATCCAAGATCCAGAGGGGAACCAAGCGGCATCACGTTCAGGTTCATCTTTGCGAAAGAAAGAAGCGCCCCGGTGATCCCTTTCGTCATCGCTCCTTTGGAGGGAGAAAAATTGCTCGCCACAGCTTCCGCCTCATATCTTCCGTCCGCGCTGGCGCCCGTTCCGTTACCCACCGCGATATACCAGGAAAACGTGCCGATGCCCGGCATGAATTTCATTTCCGGATGTTTTCCGTCAATTTCCATCATGATATCCGCATAGTCGCGTGTGAGCCGTTCTCCGATCTCATCCGCTTCCTCTTCATTGGCTCCATATTTCGGGCAGCTGGCCAGCCTGCTCCTTAAGGTCTCATATCCCTCAAAGTTATGGTCAATCGCATCTGCCACTTCCTGCAGGGTATATTCATGATTTCGAAACACAACCTGCCGTATTGCGCACAGAGAATCGATCACATGGCTAATCCCTTCGGCAATCGTTCCCCCCAGGATGAAGCGCGCGCCCATCTGGGTCATATCCTTTCCTTTCTCTATCGGCCCATCCAGAAATGCGGATAGAAGCGGAACAGGAGCCACGATCGAGCGAAGATGCTGTGTCTCAACCATATGATCCGCTGCCCCTTCCATCACAATCCGGAAATTGTCCATCACACGCTGATACAATTCCTCATAGGACTGTATCTGTGATACATCCCCTTGGTCCGGAACTTCCTGTTTGCCGTCGATATGGCATCTGCCATGATTTAAAGCCCATTCCATACACTTCAAGGCATTGAGTTTGATAAAATAGAAATCCGTCTTTCCCGGCAGAATGCATTCCCAACAGCCATTATTCGCGTAATCTCTGGCATCTGTGAGATTCACCCCAAAACGGGTATACCCTTCGATAACCGTCTCATCATTATACAGGGCAGGCAGGCCGCCTCCTGTTTTCAGGGTAATCGCCACCTGACGCTTCAGCCATGCAGGCGTATGTTTGCCAAGCCTTACAGAAAGCACCGGATTGGTCATCCGCATCCGGCGGAAGGATTCCAGCATCATCACCGTCAGCAGATTGGTCGCATCTTCTCCAGTTTCGGGAATACATCCCCCGATCATTACGTTCTGGTTCCAATGATTGATCGCGTCTATGGTATCGCGTACGTTATATCTTTGCTGTCCGATATCATAAAGCGTCCGTTCCCTCCACTTCTTTTCCTGCTTTCTTTCTTCCAGTTCCAGATCCATCATCTCGGCCGCCACTTCATTATCCTGAGAGCGTTCGTTGAATTTGAGCATATACAGATCCGTCATTTCCTGCGCCTCTTCCAGCGTAAGCCTTCCTTCTTCCAGATCCTTTTTCAGGAAAGGATACAGATATTGATCCGGCCTGCCCAAAGCAAGATAATTATCGGTAAGCTGCAGGGCAAGATGGAGAAGCCAGGATGATTGGCATGCCTCAAAGAATGTAGTGGCCGGATGCCTGGGCACGTTTCTGAGTGCCTCTTCCGTCCGTTTCAACTCCTTTTTACGCCCTTCATCCGTTTCAGCTGCCCATTTTTCCAACAGCATATCCGCATGTCTGGAAGCGAATTTCTCCAGCCCTTCCAAAGAAATCATAACCGCTGTAAGGAATGCCTCCGCCTGTTCATCCTGCGCGCAGGATAGCTGCTTAGAGGCTCTCTTTCGTATCCCTTCTGTTCCTAAGGTCAAAAGCCTGGGATAATCGGGTGAAATATGGCCGAACATAGAATAAATGCCGAAGCCATATTTCTCTCCTTCCTTCTGTTCTTCCGGATAGGCGAATTCCGGCAGCGCATAGGTATTGACCAGCTTTTCTTCCCGCAGCGTGAAGCAGCCTGCAAAGATCTGCCCCGGCCAAATCCCGGCCGGTGCATGAGCCAGTTTTTCTCTTTCCGCCATAGCCTTTCTGATTATGACAGGGAGTTTTCCTGTCTTTTCATTCAATATGGAGAGCGCGACGGGTGCTTTTTCATTCTTTACCAACATGTTCTCACGGACATCCTCTATCAGTCTGGATACCCGGGCTGTGGGTTCGCTTTCCACAATCTCCTGAGAATACTTCTCTACATCTATCCCTTTCATGCTGACACCTCATTTCATAATTGTCACCTTAAGTCCACAGGGCGCCATACGTTGCAGTTCGGCCGCCCGCTTCATATCCGCTTCCCTCTCCCCTAACGTATATTCCCGCCCGCACCATTCGTATTTGGCTCCGGCGCTTCGGTTATAGGGCAGGAAGTGAATTTCTCCGATCGAAAGTTCCCTCGCCAGCTTATAAGCGTGCAAAATGTTATCCTGCGTATCCGTAATTCCCGGAATCAGAGGAATCCTCAACGTGATTGCATCCGTGCGTTTTCTCAGTTCTTCCAGATTTCCCAGCACAACGGCCAATTCTCCCTTGGTATATCTACGGAACGCTTCCGGATCACCGAGTTTGTAATCGTAGTAGAACATCTGCACATCCTCTGCCATCTCCAACAGCGCGTCCTGATCTCCATATCCGCTGGTCTCCACAATCACCTGGATTTCTTCTTTGCGCAGCCCTTTAAGCACCGCCAAAACGAATTCCGCCTGAAGCAGGCATTCTCCGCCGCTGATCGTTCCCCCGCCTCCGCTGTTTTTATAAAAAATGCGATCCGCCGCCAGTTCCCTGACCGCTTCTTCATCCGTCATCT
>USKC01000336.1 GCA_900555195.1 uncultured Lachnospiraceae bacterium | reverse complement strand
GGAAAACGGAATCTGTTCATTACGAGAAATTGAAAAGTTCTGTCGGAACGATATTCGTTACATGTATCTTCTTGATGGAATGAAAGCACCTTCTTTTGCTACTTTGGGAAATTTCATCCGAAATGAGCTAACAGATTCTATTGAACAGATATTTAATATCTGGAAATAAAATTTGAAAAACGTCAGGAGTATACCATTGATTATGTCTCCGAATGATTGACGATGTACAAAGAAGCTGCCGGCCTTGATGAAACCTCTTTTGTTTCCGGATGCGGACGCCTAAAAAGTATCCGGCAAAAGCAATATCAGGAGTTACAAGGCTATCTGGAACGTTTAAAGAATTATGCACATCATATAGAAATTTGCGGAGACGAACGAAACAGCTATTCAAAAACAGACCCGGATGCAATTTTTATGCGTGTAAAACGTGATTACATGGGAAATGACCAGCTGCTTCCGGCATATAACCTGCAGGCCGCCATCCCTGATGAATATATCGCTGTGATCGATGTAAAACCTTATGCATCAGATATGGAATGCTTTGTGCCTTTGATGGAAAAATTTTATCATACATATAGGCATTATCCAAAGTATCCAGTTGCCGATGCCGGACATGATTCTTACAATAATTATCTTTATTGCGAAAGACCCAGCATGGAAAATACAACAAATACGGACGAACGGAAGAATTATATGAATGCAAATCCTGTGAAGGCTGTCCTCATAAACAGGAATGCTGCCTTAAAGCACATAAAAACAGAACAATTCGATTGAATCAGGAATGAACTGCGATACATCAGGAAGTGCTGAAAAATCTTGAATCCATACACGGAGCCCTTCTGAGAATGAACCGAAGCACTCAGTCCGAGGGCACCTTCGGTGTATTAAAATCGGAGAAATCGTACAAAAGATTGTTTCGAAGAGGGGAGAAAAATGTACTTCTCGAACTCACGTTGATTTCATGTGGATTCAATCTTTATAAATATCACAACAAAAAACAACGGCAAGAGTAGGCTGCATAATTCTTTAGTATATTGGCTGAAGTTTATTAGGCGCACCATTTTTTAGGAAAAGATATGTACTTGGTGGGGAAAAGAAATATCTATAAAGGAACGCCAGAACCGACATTTGCCGAGACTGGCGTTTCCTTGATCAGGGGCTTATTTTACAGCCCCTTTAACATTATTGTAGCTTTATAAGTTTAACCTGGGAGGGGAAGGAGGCGTTATGCTCTTTTGCACTCTACAGGCCTTATATAGCTTTCATATTTATATGACAGGCAATCTTCAGGCATTGCACTAGCACAACAATTCCCACAGAATACAAATAACAGAAAAGCTACCTGACTAACAACACCGTTACATCATTCACATTCGTACCCGTTGCTCCTGTCATGATCAAACTATCCACACACTGTAATGCATGGTAGGAATCATTATTCTCCAATGCCTCTTCTACATCCACCCCCCTTTTCTTCAACATGGCGACAGTCTCGCCGTCCACTATGCCGCCCGCCGCGTCTGTCGGCCCGTCCGTCCCATCGCTTCCCAAGGAAAATAGAAGGACATTTTTCTGACCGTTCAATTCCTTAGCAGCGCTTAAGGCGATTTCCTGGTTACGTCCCCCAAGGCCATCTCCCGTCACTCTTACAATGGTTTCCCCGCCCGCTATCACGGCAAACGGCCGCGTATAATCCGCCTGGCTCATAGAGGCGATCCATTTTCCCGCCGCCTTGGCCTCTCCTTGCATGCTGGTAGTCAGAATATAACTATGATAACCCAATTCGCGTACATGGGCGGCAGCGGCCTGACATAGTTCCCTGACGCTTCCTACCACATAATTCTTAACGTTCACCTCTTTGCAGGGCTGACTGTCAGAAAGCACCCGTTTTACTTTCTCATTCAGCTCAAGCCCATATTTATCAATGATCCGTCTCACATCCTGTACGGTGGAATCATCCGGATATGTCAGACCGGATGCAATCATATCCTCCTGATCCCCTACGACATCTGACAGAATAATGGAATATGCCTTGGCATGGCGGACATACCTGGCAAGTTTTCCACCCTTTAATGCAGAGAGCTTTTTGCGCAGGACATTTATCTCCGTAATCTTGGCTCCGCAAAAAAGGAGCTTTTGGGTAACCTCCTGTATATCGGCTAATTCCAGCCCGGGCGCAGGCAGTTCAACCAGGGAAGAGCCGCCTCCGGAAAGAAGAAACAGCACCGTATCCTGATCGGAAATCTCGTCGGCCAGCTTCACCACCTCTTTTGCGCCCAGGACAGAATTGCCATCCGGCGTGGGATGGCCCGCTTCTATGATTTTAAATCCTTTCTCTTGCATGCTGATATTTTGTGACGATAATCCCCTTTTCCAACCGCCCGCCAAGAATTTTTGCCGCCGTCTTAGCCATAGGCCATGCGGCCTTCCCGATAGCAACCACATATACCCGCCCTGTAAATTCCAGATTTTTCATGCAGCCAGCCACTGCTCTGTCAGGCATGACGTCGGCTATTGTTTCCTGAATAATTTTATAGGCATCCTCATGCATTTTTCATCCTCCGAAGCGTTCATTCCGTTTTTGTCGCACTTACGATAGACGTTCCGGTAAGCCTTTCATAATGCTTAACAAGCGCGGAATGATCTTTCATTCCATAGCCGTCCGCAGAAAGCTGCTGCAGCATTTCCATCACCTGGGCTGTAAGCGGCAGCCCCATCCCTACGCCGTGTCCCGTTTCCAGCGCATTATTCAGATCCTTAATATGCAGATCAATGCGGAATCCCGGCTCATAATTCCCGGCCAGCATCATAGGCACCTTGGCGTCCATAACGGTTGAACCGGCGAGCCCGCTCCGTATGGCCTGATATACCACTTCGGGATCCACCCCCGCTTTTTGGGACATCGTAAATGCTTCCGCACAGGCAGCGATATTTAAGGCCACAACAATCTGGTTCGCGAGCTTTGTCGTATTCCCAGCGCCTATCTTTCCGCAATATACCGCCGTGCTGCCCATGCATAGAAGAACTTCCTTTACTTTATCATAGATTTCCCGTTTTCCTCCCACCATAATCGAGAGCGTTCCGTCCACCGCCTTAGGCTCTCCGCCTGATACAGGCGCATCGAGCATCTCCACTCCTTTCTTTTCCAGTTCCTTTGCTATTTCCACACTGGCCAGAGGGGCAATGGAGCTCATATCGACTAAAATACTTCCTGCCGACATCCCCTGCGCAATCCCGTTTTCCCCAAAAACGGCGCTCTTTACATGGGGAGAATTGGGAAGCATGGTAATCACCAGATCCCTTCCTTCCACTGCCTGCCTGGCGCTTTCGCTCTTTATGCCGCCGCAAGAAGCGACCTCATCCATAGCGGAGCTGACAAGATCGTATATCCTGCACTCATAACCCGCTTTCAGCAGATTTTTACACATGGGCTTTCCCATGATTCCTAACCCGATAAAACCTATTTTCATTTTCCCTTCCTCCTATCTCAATATTTGAAATTTGTCAATATATCTCCCGATATATTTTTTA
>USKC01000335.1 GCA_900555195.1 uncultured Lachnospiraceae bacterium | reverse complement strand
CGTCCCCCTGAAAAGAAGATACGGGCTGCGCGCAGAACCTCCCCTCGGCAAATGGGCATCTCCTCATCCCGCAAGCAGTAACCTGGACTGTTTCCCATCCCCTATTCAAACTGTGCCAGGTACATCTGCCGATACAGCCCTTCCTGCTTCAGCAAGTCTTCATGCTTTCCCTGCTGAACCACATCTCCTTCATTCACCACAAGAATCCAATCTGCATTTCTGATTGTGGACAGCCTGTGTGCGATGATAAAACAGGTCTTTCCCTCCATCAGTTTGTCGATCGCCTCATGAATTTTCATTTCCGTTCTCGTGTCCACATCCGACGTGGCCTCATCCAGAATCAGCATGCGAGCCGGAAGCAGCATAGCCCGGGCGATAGTCAGAAGCTGTTTCTGCCCTTTGGAAATATTCGTTCCCTCATCCGAAAGAAGCGTATGATACCCCTCGGGAAGCCTTCTGATAAATCCGTCTATGCCTGCAGCGCGCGCGGCCGCTTTCACCTGTTCTTCCTGTTTTTCCTCTTCCCCCTCCAGGCTTCCATATACAAGATTCTCATATATGCTTCCAGAGAAAAGCCAGGTATCCTGCAGCACCATGGCATAAGAACTCCGCAGGCTTCCACGGGTAATTCCCCGAATATCCCTTCCGTCCACACAGATGCTTCCTTCATCCACATCATAAAACCGCATCAACAGATTAATCAATGTGGTTTTTCCTGCTCCGGTAGGGCCCACAATCGCTATCATTTTACCCGGTTTTACATGGAAACTCAAGTCATGGATAACAGTTTTAGCGGAATTGTAACCAAATTTCACATGAGAAAGAGTCACCTCCCCTTCCGCATTCTGCAAGACGTGCGCCCCCGGAACATCCTGAACTTCCTCCATCTCGTCCAGCAGCCGGAATACCCGCTCTGCAGCCGCCATGGATGACTGAAGATCGCTGATGATGTTTGCCGCCTCATTTATCGGCCCGGAAAACTTTCTGGAATACAGCACAAAGGAAGAAATGTTTCCAATGCTCATCCTTCCAAGCAAGTAGAGAATCGCCCCAAACACGCTGATCAGAGACAGCGACAGATTGTTGATAAAATTCACCATAGGGCCCACAATGCTTCCATAGTACTCCGCCTGATAATAGGCTTTCATTGCATCCGCATTCTTCTTTTCAAATCGTTCTATCGTGTTTTCTTCCTGGCAATACGCCTTCAATGTACGCTGTCCGGATACCATCTCTTCCACAAATCCATTCAGTTCTCCCAGCTTTGCGGAACGTCTGCGGAACAAAGGGCGCGTTTTCCCCGTCAGATACTTGGTGATGCACATGGACAGAGGCATCGTAAAGGCGAATACCAGCACCAAAATAGGCGAGATCAGCAGCATCATGATAAACGCGCCACTCACCGTGATTACCGTAGTCAAAAGCTGCACCACATCCTCTGAAAGGGAAAGGTTTACCGTGTCGATATCATAAGAAATTCTGCTGATAATATCGCCGCTTTGATGCACATCAAAGTATCCCACGGGCAAAGACAGCAGCTTCTCAAAAACATCCTTTCTCATCCTATATACCACTCTTCTGCTGATCGTAATCATCAGCACTTGAAGCAGATAGGAGAATACGGAAGAAACCACATAAAATCCGGCCATCCATGCGGCATAATAGAATACGCGGGAAAAAATCACCTTTCCCGGTCCCGGCTCGATCGCATCCACCGCATATCCCGATAACAGGGGGCCGATCAGCGCAAACAGATTGCTTCCTATAGTGAGCAGAACCGCTGCGCCCAGAAGCCATTTATCCTTCATCAAATATCCGCTCAGCCGCAGCAGCGTTCCCCGCTTTCCCGGCTGGAAGTCTTTCTTTTTTTGTCCTTTCTCCATTTTGGCTGCTTTCATTTCTCAACGCCCTCCGCTTCTACAGCACGGCTTCCCCTGTTTGAGACTGGCTGATCTCCCGATATACCTGACAGCCTGCCAGCAAGTCTTCATGCCTTCCATAGCCGATCATCTCCCCGTCCTCCAATACCAGGATATGATCCGCATGCATCACCGAACTCACCCGCTGAGCGATCATGATCGTCGTTGTATCCTGAAAATGTTCCCTAAGCTGCTTTCGCAGGCGCGCATCCGTTCGATAATCCAATGCGCTGGAAGAGTCATCCAGAATCAGAATTTCCGGCCTCGCTGCCAGCGCCCTCGCAATCAAAACCCGCTGTTTCTGTCCGCCGCTCAGGTTTGCGCCCCTGATATCCAGCATTTCCCCTTCCGTTTCAATCTTCTCCCGTGCAAATTCATCCGCCTGCGCATACATCAATGCCTGTTCCAGTTCTTCCCGCCCAAGGTTCCGCCCCATCCTCACATTTTCATATATGCTGTCCTCGAATATCGTATCATTCTGAAAAACCACACCAAACTTTTCTCGGAGCGCCCTTTTCTCATAATTCCTCACGTCTTTCCCAGCTACCAGGATGCGTCCTTCATCCACATCCACAAGCCGCATCAACAAAGAGGCCAGCGTCGTTTTCCCAGAGCCGGTGGCACCGATGATGCCCAGCATTTCCCCTTTCTTCACCTGGAAAGAAATATCGCGTAAGTTCGGTTCCTTTTTATTATAAGAAAATGTCACATGTTCAAAGACAATTTCCGCTTTCTGCGCTTCTTTCGCCCCTGCTTCTACCAATCCTTCCTCTTCGTTCTCCCTTTGTTCCGTTTCCTCCTGTGTGGCCAGATCTTCCCCACAGGCCAACACCTGTTCAATTCTTGCCGCAGAGGCAACCGCCTTATTCATGATAACAAACATGCGCGAGATAGACATCATCGCATTCAAAATAACAGTAAAATAGGTCATAAAAGCCAGAATCTTTCCCACTTCAGACAATCCCTGGTTCACACGGAAAGCGCCCACCAGGATCACACCGACCAGCCCCAGATTCAGAAACATGTTCATGGCCGGATTCAAGACCGCCATCGTCCTTTCTGCATTCCTTTCACAGGTCACAACCATTTTGTTGATCTTATCAAACTTTTCTTTCTCATATTCCATCTTTGACAAAGCCTTGATGACTCTGATTCCCGCTATGTCCTCACGGACCAGGCAGACAAACTGATCCACAGCGCTCTGCAGCCTGCGATACAGAGGCATTCCTTTTTTGGATACCGCAATCATGATTGTCGCCAGCACGGGCAGGACCAGAAGAAGCACACAAGAAAGAGCCGGGTCAAGCGCCATGGTAAAAAGAATTCCCCCAACCAAAAGGATGGGCGCCCGAACGCCGAGCCGCTGTATCCTTCCCACCATCTGCGTCACATTATAAGTATCCGTAGTCAATCGGGAGATTAAAGAAGGCTTTGTGAATCCGTCCGTCTGCCTGGCGGACAGATACATTGTCTTCGCGAACAAATCGTGACGAAGGTGCTGTGTGGAATCGCTGGCAACGCGAGATGCCATCCTGTTCGCAATGATATTAAAAGAGACGGCCAAAATCGAACACAGAAGCATCACAACGCCCCACAGATAGATTCTTTCTATCCTGCCC
>USKC01000334.1 GCA_900555195.1 uncultured Lachnospiraceae bacterium | reverse complement strand
ACTGCCACTTTTCTTTTCCCGCTTTTCAAAGTGGAAATAAACTTTTCACTTCAGCATATTGTTGCAGCCGGGGCAACAGTTCCGGCTTGTCTGTTACCCGCCCTGTCCGGTACAGAGAAGGCCGGGCAACAAAACGACATCATTTAATCCTTAGAGGAATAAGGCGCCTCTTCTTTGGCCTGTTCTTCCGGCCGCATCCAGCCATCATTTTCGTCTCTCTTCGGAGCGTCCAGAAGCTCGAAAGCCTCCTCAGAGAAAACATCGCCTATCCGCAGGGGAAGCTGATCCACGATGTTGCCAAATTCTTCATATACTTCGATCAGCTTATTCTGGGAGCGGTTAAGGGAGTCGAGGTAGCCTGAGATTTTATACCTTGCCATTTTGAACTTTTCCGCTTCCTCTTCCCGCATTTTCTCTATATCCGCTTCCGCCTTCTGCATGCTGGTTTCCGCATCGTTTTTCGCCTGCTCTGCTATTTTTTCCGCGTCTGTCCTGGCGGCCGCAGTGATCCCGTCCGCATCCTTTTTCGCCATGTGCAGGATCTCTTCCGCATCGCTCTGGGCATCCACTACAATCTGCCTGGCCTGGGCCTTCATGTTCACCATGAGATCCATGAAATCCGAGTAGTCCTTTTCATATTTCTTCAGTTTTTCTTTTTCTTCCTGCAGCTGCCTGTTCTCCGCGAGAAGGCGCTCATTTTCCGCGGCGAGCTCCTTCCCCTTTGCCATCTCAGCCTCCAGCTGTCCCGTCTGGGAGTTTAACCGCTTTTGATACGTTTCATTTGAACTTTCCAGCTGCATTATGCGGGCGTTCAGCTCTTCCACAGCCTTTCCCTTGGCGGCGTCTTTCCGGAGCGCATCCATCTCATGCTCCAGCTCCTCCAGATATCCGTCAACCTCTTCCTTATGGTAACCGTTAAATAGAACTGTACGAAACTTCTTCATAGATTGTCACTCCTTATCCCTTCCGATTTCCATAGCTATTCCAGCTCCAATAGCAGATCTGCCGCCCGCTTCTGCATCCGGGCGATAGAGGTTCTTGCCTTCTTGTCATACTCCGGGGGGAGCGGCTGCGCAGATGCCGGAATTTCTTCCCTGCCACGCTTTTGGCGGGCCGTCTCCCCGGCAGGCGCTTTCCCCTGCATCGCCTTTTCATGGACAGGCGCTTCCTGGATGGGGCTTTTCATGGCAGGTTCTCTCTCAACGGGAACTCCTTCTGCGGGCGCTTCCTCAAACGGCGCTTCTTCTGCAAGCGCCTCCTCTGCAGGTTCTTCCTCCGCGGCTGTTTCCTCCGGAATCGGCAGGAGCTGTGGGAGGGAATCCGAATCCGAAACCGATAACCGTTCCGCACGGCCTTCGCCATCTTCCTGCCCTATCTTTCTTCCTTCCAGGATACTGCGAAGCTCTTCCACCTCTTCCTGCAGCCGCATAAGCAGATCCTGCTGCACATGTTGCTGCAATTCCTGCTGAAGGATCTGTTGGAGGTCTTCCCTGATATCCTGCTGCATCCGGGCCAATTCCTCGATCCATTGCTGCTGTTCTTTCCTCTCTTCCCTCAGCTTCCGCATCAGCTCTTCGTCTGTAGTTCTGTTTTTTGCATCTGAAGTATAAGATGCTTCCGGTTCTCCTGCGCTTTCTCGCAGTTTTCCTTCCTTCTCAAGGGCTGCAATCCTATCTTGCAAGGAGGCGAGGGAGTGTTTCAGTTCCTCACTGCGCGCTTTCTCTTTTTCCAGCTGAATCCTGAGCTCGCTCTTTTCTTTATTTGCCAGAATCCGGATCGTCTCGTTTTCGTTTTCCAGAGAACGGATATAATCCGTCACGTCTTCCTTCTGATAACCGCCAAATATCGCAGTACGGAAAATGTCCTTATCTTCCATCTTTCCGTCCCCCTTTTATCCATGGTTAAAATATGGCAACAGCCCAAACCGGTCTAAACTGTTCCAAATGTTGTTCCCGTACTTCCATCATAGGTATAGATGATATTAACGCCGTTTTGGTATTCCTTGTTCATGCACAGCTCCACAGCCGGAAGCTCCGTCATCGGATCAAGGATCCCGATCCCGATCGTATAGCCTTCCCGGAACAGGTCGTTGAACAGGATGCTGTTCGTCGTCGTTATGGTTTCCCCTGGCACAAGGGAGGGAAGGGAGATGTCAATGCCCTCCCAATAGCTTTGGTTTCCGTCCTTATCATATACATACATCATGACCGGCCATTCAAAATACAAGGGCGCAGCCCCGTTATTCTCCCAGGTAAGGGAGACCTCGAACGTTTGCCTCATATAATCCATATCGATCTTTATGCGGGAAATCCAATACCGATAGCCCAGCAGCTTTTCAACAGCATCCCTGCCTTCGTCCACGCCTTCATCCTCCACCGGGGTGTGGGGCCCCAGGAAGGTCATATGGGTCTGCTCTACGAGGGAAAGGGTCTGCTGCAGATCCTCTATGAGCATCTGCTCCATGGAAAGGGAGCTAGTGAACTCCCCGCCTACCGGGGCCGTATTCCAGACTTCTTCCATCGGCTCATAGGGAATCTGGCCGCCGGGAATCTCATAATAGCCGCCATTCTTCTGCCAGTCCAACCATTCCTGCGTGTCCCCGGCATGGCCGGTCATATCGTTGTACAGCCCCATGTTCCCATCCGCCGCGATCACATAGTTCCTCCGCATCAGCAGCCTCGCATTCAGAAAAGAATCGGAATAATGGTTAGCATACTGCCAACAGGTCTCCATGTCCGGCATGGGCGGAAGGCCCTCCTCATACAGCGTATGCCACTCTCCCCCAATGTCCTAGGCTGCCGAGCTCCACATAGGCCAGGAACGTATCCTGGCTGAAATATTCGCCCAGCGCCTTGACCGCCGCCCCATGCGCCGCAAGGAAGGTTTCATTGGAGTAATCAGGGCAATAGCCCTTTCCGTATTCCGTGTCATAGAAAACCCCGTCGCCGGTCTGCTCATACAGCCATCTGGGGATATCCATATGCGTATCCGCTCCCGGCCTGTCACAGACAAAGCGGAGAACCGCATGCTTTCCTTCGTTCTTCCAGCGGGCCAGCTGATATTTCTCCTCCAGGGCGCTGATATCATATCTGCCCCGCTCCGGCTCCCATTCCGCCCAGGTCATGTTGATGAAAACAAGGCTGGTCTGCCGGCCATAGTCTTCCTCAGCCGACGGGGCATATCCGGTCATCGGAAACCCGGAAACGTCGCCGTTATAGGTAAAATCTGCCTCCGCAGAAAGGTTATACAGCCTGGGAATCAGATAAAAAGCGACTCCCACAAAAGTGATACAGGCTATGGCCGCAGCAGCAGCCGCAAATTTCCACAGGATGCGTTTATCCATGATATTCTCCATTATACTGAATCAGCGTGACATCCTTCACATGTTCAATCGCTTTGATGTTTTCAAGAAAAACTGTGTTATCGCTCCTGCAGTAGACCTCCAGCGTCATTTCCGTCAGATCGCCCCGGAAAGTCTTGGATTTCAGCTGGTAACGGAGCTTTTTCATGGCGCGCAGCACCTCGTCCCCGGCCATTTCATCCTGATAATGTACCATGATGTAATTTATAAAGGGTGGATTACACCACCGAAAATTACA
>USKC01000333.1 GCA_900555195.1 uncultured Lachnospiraceae bacterium | reverse complement strand
TGTCCTTATTGCAGGAGTGAAATTTCAGCAGAAGCGGTGAGATGTCCTCATTGTACCTCTGTTCTGGCGCCGGAAGAGGAGCCGGAGGTACAAGAGGGAGAGGTGCAGAAGGGAAAAAAGGAAGGTCTGTAAAAAAGGAGGGTGCGGTATGAAGAAAAAAGTGACCATCACCATCGGAAGGGAATACGGAAGCGGCGGCAGGGAAGTGGGAGAAAAACTTGCAGAGCGGCTCGGGATCACGTTCCTGGATAAGGAGATCCTCAATGAGCTTTCCAGAAAGAGCGGCATCAGTGTGGAAGAACTGATGGACAATGAAGAAATCAAATCCAGGCCATTCCGTGAAGCCATCATTCCCTATGATTTTGAAGGGGAGACGCTTTCAGAGCGCCTGTTCGATATGCAGGCGGATCTGATTCTGAATAAGTCCCGGGAAACTTCCTGTGTGGTAGTGGGACGATGTGCGGATGTGATCCTGGCCTATCAGGAGGATGTCATTAATATTTTCATCTATGCGAATATGGAGGATAAGGTCAGGCGCATCAAACGGCTGTATCATCTGGGAGACCGGCAGAAAGCCGCCAAGATGATTAAGAAGACGGAGAAGATCCGCAGGAACTATTATCAGTATTACACGGATGAGATCTGGGGTGACAAGCGGAATAAGGCGCTTCTAATCAACACTTCGGAGACCGGAGTGGACGGGGCGGTGGAGCTGATCATCGCTTATCTGAGGCTGAAGGGATATCTGGAGGAAGAAACAGAGGAAGAACTCAAAGTGGACAACCTGGAAGAATGACAGACTGCATCGAAGCAGAAAGGAAACAAAAAGAATGAATCAGACATATGAACTGCGTAATCCGCTCCTGCCCGGATTCTATCCGGATCCGTCCATCATCCGGGTGGAGGATGACTTCTATATGGTGACCTCGTCCTTTTCCTATTTTCCGGGCGTGCCGATCTTCCACAGCCGGGATCTGGCTCACTGGGAGCAGATTGGGCATGTGTTGGATCGTCCGTCTCAGCTTCCGCTGAATGCGGATGGAATATCGGGAGGTATTTTTGCGCCTACGATCCGTTATCATGACGGGTTATTCTATATGATTACAACCAATGTGGATTACGGCGGCAACTTTATTGTGACCGCCGCTGATCCCGCCGGCCCCTGGTCGGAGCCGCACTGGATCGAAGGCGCGGATGGAATCGACCCGTCCCTGTTTTGGGACGACGATGGAACCGCCTATTATACGGGAACCGGAAGCGGGCCGACCATGCGGGGGAACAAGATCTGGATCAGCCGGATCGACCTGCAGGAATTTAAGCTGGTGGGAGAGAGAAAGCCGCTCTGGGGCGGCGCGCAGGTGGATGCCTGGTGTCCGGAAGCGCCGCATCTGTATAAAAAAGACGGCTGGTACTATCTTCTGATCGCGGAAGGCGGGACGGAGCATTTTCATGCGGTAACCATCGCCAGGAGCAGAGAGGTGATGGGAGAATACACCGGGTATGACGGCAATCCCATCATGACGCACAGACATCTGGGGCAGAATGCGCCCATCACGAATACCGGCCATGCGGATATGGTGGAGCTGCGGGACGGAAGCTGGTATATGGTAATGCTGGCCTCCCGGCCCTATGGAGGCTGTCATAAGAATATGGGAAGGGAAACCTTCATCGCGCCCATGGTATGGGAAGACGGCTGGCCAGTGATCTGCCCGGGAGAAGGAAAGCTGCGCATGTCCTATCCGGCGCCGAACCTGGAAGCTGCGCCCGTGAGGGATATTCCCGATACGGATGATTTTGACGAAGAACGTTTGGGGTATCAGTGGAATTTTCTCGGCACGCCGGAGAAAGGAATGTTCCGGCTGGAGGATTCCTGCCTGAAGATCCGGACCGTCCGCAGAAGCATGGATGCTCCGGATAAGAAGGAGAAGAACGGCCGGACGAAAGATGGGAGGTTTATCACCTCCTGTGCCGGATTCGTGGGCAGGAGGCAGCAGCATATGAGCTATACGGCCCGCGCGGAAATGCGCTTTGCGCCAAAAGGCGGGCAGACGGCCGGCCTGATTTTGCTGCAGAATAATTATCACTGCCTGCGGCTGGAGATGGCGCTGGAGGACGGAAGACGGGTTCTGCGCGCCATCAGGGGATATCTGACCCTGGAGCCGGAACTTGTCTGGCATCAGATTGAACAGCCCTACAAAAAGGACTGCCTTGGAAAGATGGAATGGCCGTCGGATGCGGTGACGCTGGAATTTGTGGCAAAAGGACAGCAGCATTGCCTCGCGGCAATCGATGAGAACGGCGCAAGACACCTGATTGCCGAGGGCGTGGACGGAAGCTTTCTGGGCTCGGAGACGGCAGGAGGGTTTGTGGGAGCCTATATCGGCATGTTCGCCAGCGGCAACGGGGAAGATGCCGAGAATTATGCGGCGTTCGATTCCTTTACATATCTGCCGCAGGAGAATATAGAAGGCTGAAGGATAACGGCAGCAGGATGAGGGCCCCTATTGACAGGCTGCTGTTGGGCTGTCCCTTTGATATGCTGGAGCAGGTTTGCTCCTTGGCCAGTTCGGTCATTGGAGACTTCTAATCTGTTCCAGCATATATGCCGCATATTCACATGCGCAGCCTTCATCCGGCTTCATTGCGGCATCGGAGGAATATTCAGCCAATGCCTGCAGAATCAAATCATGATATTTTTCAGGAACGTTTCCTAGCCCCCAGTCCCCGCCTTCCTGCTTGGACAGAATCAGCCCATCCTTTGCATACGCCAACACTCTGCACAAGTTCAGAATGATATAAGCTGGATTTGCCAAGATATCCGTTTCTGCATTTTCGATATCACTCCAAATGCTGTCAAAATAAAATTTCTGGTCAATTTCTTCAAAAACATCTGTAATTTGTTTTCCCCAAAGACATTTTCCCCTATGATAAATGATCGTAAAATGTGCCGCCAGATCTTTATCGAGGCCATGCATCTTACGGATATAATCCTCCGGGTCTGTTCTGTACCATTGCAAATGCGCGATGGAAAAATGTAATTCAAAGGGTGTAGGATAAATGAAAGGCTTACAGACCTCTTCTCTGACGACACTCAGTTCGATTCCTTTCTTCGGCGCATGCGCGTTTAATTCCACAACCATATCCATATATCGACGTTTTATTTCGTCGGGAATGGACGCATTCACTACGACAATGAAATCAATATCGCTCGTTTTTTCATGAAAACATCCCATCACGGCGGAACCGTGGAGATAGATTCCAATCAGAGCGTCTTTCAGGATTTCCCCGCTTTGTGCTACAAAGCGCCGGGTTACAGCATCTAGAATATCCATATATTATTACCCGCCTGTATCTTGTTTCCTTTTACCAAATTGAAGGCCTATTTTCCGGTGACTTACATGTCTGTATTCATTATATTCCGGATGGGGTGTGGGTACAAGGCGCTGTCCGTTTTTGGGAGAAATGGCCGTTACTACCCAGCCCTTCGCATATGCCGTTCCATCTCTCTCGTTTGTGACACCTGGTTCCCCCAGCACGGGCATCCCGCTTCTGCGGCGCGGGGATCGGCTGCATTCTTTTTCCGCAAACCACTTTAAAAATTGGCTGTTTCTA
>USKC01000332.1 GCA_900555195.1 uncultured Lachnospiraceae bacterium | reverse complement strand
AACGTCGGTACTTACGAACCGTCTTTTGGTTCGTTATGTACCGTTACGTTTTTAGCCAAGCGCGAGCGTGTACCAGCGAACCCCTCTCCACCGCAGGGACAGAAGCGTGCCCGGATGGGACTGGCGCCGGAGGGCTGAGCTTATGCGAAAGGCTGAGCAGTAACGTTCAAATGGCTGCATCCTTTTTGGACCTGTATATCGGGCGGAAAATATGATAAAATTAAGAAAAATTAGGGAACAGGGATGAAGAAAAACGTTTCACTCTCCCTGATTTTGTATGCGCTCCATAGCGTGTGGATGGGGGAAAACATGGACAAGCCATTTGAAAAATATGCGCCTGCTCCGAACAGGAAGCCCGGTTTGGCCAATGCGTCAAAATGGAACATACCTCCGGCGGTGATTGGCCGGGCAAAGTCAGTGGGAGAGACTGGAAAAGCATGGCTTGCCAGCCTTGAATCCATGATTTCCGAACTGGAGAGCATGTGGAATATTACGGTCGGGAACGTTTTATCCGGCGGTACCCATGCATTTGTTGCCCATGCGGATGGATGGAACGGAGAAAAGTATGTGCTGAAAGTGGATATGCCGGAAGACCTCGGAGGAGAATTCGCAAACAGCATAGCGGCGCTGGAATTGGCGGACGGCAGAGGATACCCTAAATTGATCGCGTATGATCTCGCAAGAAAAGCCTGTCTGCTGGAACGTCTGGGAAAACCGGTCAATCAGTTGGGGTATTCCGTTTTGGAACAGCTGCAGATTATCTGTTCCGTATTGCAGAGAGTATGGGAAATTCCTGCCACAGGCGGCCGGTTTACGGACGGATGGGAGAGCATTGCATGGTTCAGAAAGTTCATCGGGGAAACATGGGAAAAATTAGGGCGTCCCTGTTCCCAGCATGTGATTGAACAGGCATTCACCTGTTTAGAGTTAAGGGAAAAAGCGCTGAATCCTGCGGAGTTCGTATTCGTTCACGGGGATGCGCGTGGAGGAAATACGCTTGAAGTGCTGGAAGGCAATGGATATAAGCTGATAGATCCGGATGGCCTTTTTTATGAAAAAGCCTATGATTTGGGCGTGCTCATGCGGGAATGGGCTGAGGAATATGAACAGGATCCGGTGGAGAAAGGGAAGCAGCGCTGTGAAACGCTTCATCAGTTGACCGGTGTCCCGAAACGGGCAATATGGGAATGGGGATATTTGCAGACGGTTTCCACCGCATTTGTGCTGCTGCAGATCGGTCAGAACAAAACAGGGCAGCAAATGATCCGTGTCGCGGAATGCTGGTCAAGGGCGCGCTAGCGGGCGGAGGGAACGTCAGGAGCTAAGAGGGAGCTAAGCAGGGAAGAAACATTTGTTTTGTATGCGCCTTGGAGCGCGCAGATGGGAGTAAAAATGGTAAGAGAAGCTATGACGCAGGATTTGCCCGTTATCCTGGGGATTTATGAAAACGCGAGAAGGTTCATGGCGGCCAGTGGGAACCCTTCTCAGTGGAAAGACGGATTTCCGCCGGAATCTCTTCTGTGTGAGGATATCAGTAAAAGACATCTCTATGTACTGGAGAGGGAGGGAAAAATCTGCGGCGCATTCGCCTTTATCATCGGAGAAGATCCGACCTATCGCAGCATAGAGGAAGGACATTGGATGTCAAATGAACGTTATGGAACCATTCACCGGCTGGCAAAAGATGGAACGGAGCGGGGGATATTTTCCGAATGTCTGGCATATTGTGAAGGAATCATCCAGCATCTGCGGATAGATACACATGAAAAAAACCGGGTGATGCAGCGGCTGATCGAAGCGCATGGATTTTGCAGATGCGGGATCATCCATGTGGCTGATGGAAGCCCCAGAATTGCATATGAAAAAACAGCTTCCCTTCCGTGACCCAGAAGGGCTCTGTTTTTTACAGATAGCCTGTTTTTTCCGAAATGAAAAGCGATATGGAAAATCCATATCGCTTTTGGGCATACGCCTTGCGGCACATATTTTTATTCTAAATATAAAACTTCCAGGTGCTTGTAGCCGAACGATTAATTAGTCTTCTCTTCATCCTCTTTCTTGCTGCTTCCGAGTTTTCCAAGTAAAGCAACAATCAGGCTTATGGCAATGATCACAATGAAAATGCCAAGCATTCCTTTTCCCATGATGGCAAGAGAGATCAAAAAATTTTCCATACTTTTCTCCTTTCAAGACAGAGCTTACAGGTAAGAAGATACCAGGCTGATGATCAGACCGCCTGCGATAACGGAAGCAATCTGACCGGAAACGTTTACACCGGTAGCCTGCATGATGAGGATGTTGCCAGGATCTTCCTTCATGGCCATACGCTGAACAACACGCGCGGACATAGGGAAAGCAGAAATACCAGCAGCCCCGATCATAGGATTAATTTTGTCTTTACGGAACAGGTTGACAATCTTGGCGAATAGAACACCACCGATTGTATCAAATACGAATGCCAGCAGACCGATCAGCATGATGAAGATGGTATCAAGCTGTACAAAAGCGTCCGCACGCATGCTGAAGGAAATGGTGATTCCCAGAAGCAGCGTGATCAGGTTAGCCAGGCTTGTCTGAGCGGTTTCGGACAGGTTGCCGAGAACGCCGCATTCACGCAGAAGATTGCCGAACATCAGGAAACCTACCAGTGCCACGGAAGCAGGTGCGATCAGGCCAACCAGGAAGGTAACGATGATCGGGAACAGGATCCGGGTAGTCTTGGTAACCGGTCTGGTCGGTTTTACAGGCATGCGAATCATGCGTTCCTTTTTCGTGGTTACGAGGCGGATTGCGAAGGGCTGTACGATGGGTACCAGAGCCATGTAGGAATAGGCAGCCACCGCGATGGGCCCGATATAGTTAGAACCCAGTACCTGAGATACCAGGATGGAGGTAGGGCCGTCCGCTGCGCCGATGATACCGATGGAAGCAGCATCCTTCAGATCGAATCCCATGAGGGAAGCGATGCAGAGCGCGAAAAAGATACCGAACTGAGCAGCAGCGCCGAACAGGAACATGACCGGCTGGGAAAGCAGAGGGCCAAAATCAATCATAGCCCCGATTCCGATGAAAAGCAGGATAGGCATCACTTCAGAAGCCTCAATTCCTACATTAAACAGCCATTCGATGATACCATTTACTTCTCCGATTCCTTCCATTGTCTGGTTGATAACACCAGAGGAAGGAAGGTTGACCAGAATCGCACCAAATCCCATAGGCAACAAAAGAGAGGGCTCATATTCTTTCTTTATTGCAAGATAGATGAGCACGAGGCCCACCGCATACATGACCCATTGCTGCCAACCGATGGATATCAATCCCTCATAGATGAACGACATGCTTTGAATGAATTCCATACTTCTTTTCCTTTCATGTGTAAGATTTTGGATGTAGTATACGCACCGGAAGTATGTCCCCCGTCACAAAAAAAAGACTCTGGGCGTCTGCCAAAAGTCTCGTTCTTTCCTGACAGAAAGTACACAACCATGACCGCCCCCTAGATAAATGTTCGGCACTTTTCAAAGCTGGTCAGAGAATGTTGATTGTACATAAAACTACTCCCTTTCAACTGACAACAGAATATCATCATATAGGAAGGAATGTCAAGTATTTTT
>USKC01000331.1 GCA_900555195.1 uncultured Lachnospiraceae bacterium | reverse complement strand
CATCTTCCTTTACAGTTTCCACATAATTCCGGATTTTCCTTTTTAAGCATACATCCGTCACCAATCCCAGTCCGCTTTCAGGATCGATTCTGGGCATATTCCCCGCATCCGGATCGCCATTGGGATTGCCATTTTCCACATCAAATAAAATCACAAACTCATATCTGTTTTTAATCGCCTCGCCCATTTAATTATCCTCCCTTTTTTCGTACTTTTTCTGTACCTGATGGTAGTAACCCAGGATGAATTTTCCCTGCTCTTCCAATGACAGGCGTCTGGGAAATTCATCCAGTTTTCCCATGATTTCAGTCAGCAGCTTTTCATAGTATATCTTAGAACTCGCCTTATCTCTCTCCAGCTTTTTCATATGGCTGTTTTTCAGTTTAATCAATACCGGAAAGGTTGAGGCCGGCGCTGCAGCGGCTGAATTAAAATACCGATCCCGAATCGTCGCTTTGATTCCAGGATTTGCATCCATCTGAATGGATTCCAGCACAGAAAACAGCCTTCCCAATACATATGCCGTCTCTCTGCTTTCTTCATTGAGTCCCATATAATCTTCTCCCTTCTTCCACCCGTAATTCTGTATCAGATATGCCTTGATGATCCCTGCCCTTCCCCAGGTAACCTCACCCTGCTCCGCCTTGATCCGGATCAGCGTATCCGTGTAAAGGCTCGCCGGATACCTGCTTCCCGACAGAATCGCCTTCAATACCGAGGCTGCCATATTAGAGACCGGCGTTTTCTCTTTCGCCTTCTGATTCACCGTTTCAAAAAGCATCTGCCTGATGCCCAAATATTCCCGCTTCTCCCAGGACGGCTTCACGAGTTCCATCCTATGATAATGTCTGGAGAGGTTGTCCAGGATATTTCCAAAGGAATCCTGATAAAAGAAGCGTACCGACAGTCTGGCCGCATTCGGCGCCAGGCTTAATATGTAAAATCTCTGCTCCGGATCCAATTCCATATCCCCTACCCGGATAGCCTTATATTTCTTCAGATTCTCAAAAATCCCCTTGATTTCTTCCTGATTATCCGGTTTTGGTTCAACCGTCATAAAGAACGAGTCCTGATAGCTCTCTTCCCCGCTCTCCGCCCAGAATACGATCATGGAATCTCCCAGCTGAAACGTATAGTCCCTCTGTGCCAAAAGATAGTTTAAAGCAGTTGTATAGGCAAATTCCGCATACCTTCCTACCGGCGCGTTATAGCTCTGCTCCTTTCCATAGGATTCAAAGGCAGGCGCATTAAAAGAAACCAGTGCGGCCCCGCTGGACTGCGCGCCCGGAACTCCCTTGATCGTCTTGTGGATTCTGGAAATCTCTGTTCGTTTTCCCGTCACAAGGCAGATGCCTTCCTCTTCGCCACCGGGCACATTACATACCTGTTCCCAGGCCTCCGTGATGAAGGGATCATTCTGCGCATAGGCTTCTCCCATACAGAAAACCAGATTGCCTCCGTCGGTAAGATCTTCCCACTTTTCTTGAACCGCTTCACATTCCACCGCTTTTGGGGGATCCCAATTTTCAAAATAAAGGCGGATCGCCTGGGCCATTTCCCCTTCCACGCCCTGCAGAATATCCAGATGCCTTTTTTTTGCAGCCTGAAAACAGTCCAGCACCCTTTTATTTTGTTCATCCGCATCAATACCGAGCAGATACTTGGCATTATCACATAAAAAATTAGGATTTACGCCGGAAGAGCGCGTCACCATTTCAGGAACCCGCAGCTGCTTGGGAAGCCATACCTTTTTCTTCCCGCTTTCTTTCTCTTCCTTTAGGGTGATAATTCCCGTAATATGCCCGTCCGGTGATAAATTAACCGCATAGGAAACTTTCGCCTGGCACCATCCCAGCTTTGATACCTTTTCTTCCTTCGCCAGATTCTCATAATGCGTTACCAGCGCCTGCAATATCATCGGATCACCTCGCAATCCCTCAGATCCAGAATTCCCCTTTTCATAACAGCCCTGAAAAACATGGGCTGCAGATTTTCCGGATCCGTATAATCCATATCAAAAAGCATAAATCCCAGGTCTTTTTCTTCCACATCATCATAGGCTGTTTGGATCGTTTCCTCTTCACACAGGCAAAAATGTGCCGGGAATTCCCTGCACCCAAAATATGGCATGTGAAAGCACTCCCCTTTTTTCAATCTCCTCATGATAATGTCTTTGAACTTCCCGGGATTGTCCGTCTCATTCGCCGCATCCGTCATTTCAAAATGCGCCTCAATTACATATTCTACATCGCGCAAAAGAAGAGAAGCCCTCTGCACAATCTCCGCTTTGCTGCTGATGTAAAGCGGCTTTTTCGACCCATTATAGGCCTGCAGCACACTGCTCGCCAGAATTTTGCTCTTCACTTCGTTTCTCCGCACGCTGGTGAATTGAATGGGTTTCTTCACATAGATCCTGTCAATCATCCATCTCAGGCCCGGATGCCAATAGATCGCTTCCAAGATCCCTCTGGCCGCTGACGGCGTTATCACGTCATAGGAGCACCGTTCCACTTTCATCTCGGGCCGGGAAAAAAGCGCATAATCTCCCCATACCCTCACTTTCACCCCCATTCCCATCCTTTTCTCTCCTTTCTGCTGTGTTTTACCATAGAATCCCCCTTCCAGAGCATGTGACGGGGCGACGGAAAATCGCGAATGCGGATTCTCATCTGCCATCAAAATAATTTGTGACGCCCCAACACAAATTGCGGTGTAAAAAATAATTCACTAAGTTTATTTTTTACACTATTTCTCCTTCCTTATAACAGGCTGCAATATAATCGCGAGGCTGATAATAAAAATCGGTATTGTAATCTGAAAGGTGCGCGTCTATCCAGGAATGATACACTTTCCAGAGTCCTTCCAATATTCTCTCATCTTCATAAGAATCCTCTATCAGCCGTTCATAAACCTCCCCTATATCCCAATAGTCCGGCACCCTATACTTACATTCTTTTTCGTTATCGAATTCTCCCTCTTTTATCCCATTTTCTTCAATGAATTCCGCCGCCACCTTCTCAATCGGCTCGCAGTGAAACACATCCGCATATTGATAAATCCTCTCAATCTCTTTTTTCCCTAAATAGTCGGTTATTTCTTTTCTCGTTCTCTTCATCTTCCTTCCAATATATTCAATTAAACTGCATGTATAAAAAAGAGCGTTATTATTTTTACTTCCCATAGACTGCCTCACTTCCGACAAAAGTTAATGTGTCAAGAGCGGAAATTGTATGAAAACTGATTTGATTGGTAGGATACCTGAACTTTGCCAGTTCCCAAAAAGCCGCTCTTGATATCTTTCCATCCATATAGTTCTGTATATAATTATAAATGGTGTCATCCGCCATAGGCCCTTCCACAATATCGTACCTATGTGCCTTTCCGCTGCGGCAGGCAATAATAAAATCCAGCCATTCTTCTGTCATCTTGTCGAATAATAGATAATTCAATCCATCTTTTGGTTCATATTCATACTTATTCACATAGCCCATTCTTCCATAACGGGACGCCCATCTTACCGCTTGTTCTTGATACTTTGTACAATAAAATCCGAAGTAAAAATCTTTATTAAATTTTGCTCTTCTTATTTCTGGAAATTCTACAATTTCTTTACTTCCATGGTATAAAATCATACTTTCCCTTTCTAAAATATTCA
>USKC01000330.1 GCA_900555195.1 uncultured Lachnospiraceae bacterium | reverse complement strand
CATCTCAATGATGGAGCGTGCCAGCGCAAGGCCCAATCCCAGCCCGTCCCCCGACGCATTCTGGCCCCGGTAAAAACGCTCAAACAGATGCGGAAGATCTTCCGGAGCGAACCCCTCTCCCTCATCGCGGATGTCGATCCGGACATAGAGCGGATTGGCATCGTAATCACAGCGGAGCGTTCCGCCCGCGGGAGAATGCTCCATCCCGTTTTTCATCAGATTCATCAGGGCCTCCATCAGCCATTCCATATCCCCCCACACAATAATGCCTTTTTTCTCCGGGATCTCCACCTGAATTTCTCTCAGCCCTTCCAGATTCTCCGCGGCCAGGCTCAGCACCGTGTAAACGTCCACCGGAGCATGTTCCAGCTGAAGGGTTCCGGAATCCATACGGGAAAGCGCGAGCAACGCTTCTTCCAGACGGTTCAGCCGGTCCAGCTGTTTTCTCACGGTCTGCGCCTGTTCCCGGCAGGCTTGGGGAAGTTTTTGCTCCATAAGCTGCAGGGAAAGCCCTGCGGCCGCGATGGGGGTTTTCAGCTGATGCGCAATATTGGCCAGATTTCCTGCGAACTGCTCCTTCGCCTTCACAGCCGCCTCTTTTGTTGTCCGCAGGTTCGTCACCGTTTTATAGACTTCATCCTGCAGGATGGAGAACGCGTCCTCCCTGCCGGAAAGAAGCGTCCCCTCCGCTCCCAGATTCACCTGTTCCAAATAGCGTGTCAGTTCCCCGATGCGCCCCCGCATCCGCCCATCCTGATACCATAACGCAAGGAAGAAAACAGCCAGGCACACCCCTGTCGCAACAGCAGAGCGCATCCGGATTCCCGCTCCGTCTTTTGCCCCAAAATCGGCAGCAGTATATCCATAGGCTTCCAGCCATTCTCCTCCGTCAACCTCTCCCGCAGGGTTCTGATATTCTTTCAGGGCGGAAAACACTGCGTTCTCCATTTCCGGTTCCTGCGAAAGAAGGATCTGGCAGAATGCACCGATCTGAGCATATGCCGCATTCCCATACGCTTCCTGCCAGGTATGAACCAACCAGGCCATTCCTGCCGCGCAGACCAGCGCAGGAAGCGCCGCCAGAAGCAATCCCCGTTTTCTCTCCGCCCTCATAAAGTATCCTCCATGCGATATCCGAAGCTGCGCACCGTCTTCAGGCAGGCGGGATGATGCAGCTTCTCCCGAAGCCGTTTCATCGTGACAGTCAGCGTATTGTCGTTTACATAATTTCCATTGCTGTCCCATATCTCATCCAACAGCTGTCTGCGGGTGACGGTTCTTCCTTTATTATGCATCAGCATGCAGAGAATGGCGTATTCCTGGCCGCTCAGCGGAATTTCTTCCCGCCCGCACAGAACCGTCTGTCTGTCCGGAATCAGCGTCAGATCATCACAGACCATTCTCGCTTCTTCCGTTCCCTGCGCCCGCCGCAGCAGCGCCAGGATCCGGGAATACAGCACTTCCAGTTCAAAGGGTTTGGTCACATAATCGTCCGCGCCGCTCTGAAAGCCGGAAACGATATCCTTTACCTGGGAACGGACGGTCAGCAGCAGGATCGGAAGGGAAGGCCATCTCTCCCGCATCCACCCGCAAAGCGTGTCCCCGCTGCCATCCGGCAGGTTCCAGTCCACCAGGGCAGCATCCGGCCTTTGCTCCAGCACCGCCCGCTTCATCTGGCCGATGCTGACAAACAGACGCACTCTGCAGCCCTTCTCTTCCAGATATTCTTTTACCGCCTGCCCAATGACGGCATCATCCTCGGCATAATAGATGTTGATCATGTGCCCCATCCTTCTATCGGATTATTTTGAGCAAATTTTATCATTGAACCTGCGTTTTCGCAACGGTGAAAGCATCTGCCCCAAGCGCGCCATTCCCGGGCACCTCTCCGCCTCCCCTCGCTCCAATGCGCCATCACCTGATGAAAGGGAAGGCGGCGTCAGACCGGAACGCGGCCTGACTAAGAGACGGCCGTGAACCGCATACGAGCGGCAAAAAATGACGGATAATAACAATTCAGACAGGCTGCCTTTGGCTTCCCGCTCCGCCTGGTATGCAGCGGGGCCTAAGACAGCCTTCTGAACTGTTATTATCCGTCATTTTTCTTCTCTCATCTTCCTTCTCTTCTGTCCGCCCCCACGTTTATCACAATCCCAGCCCCGATGCACAGAGCGAGCAGAGAGGAAAGCCCATAGCTGACAAACGGAAGCGTCAGCCCGGTATTTGGCATCAGGCCTGATGCCACACAGATATTGACAAACCCCTGGATTCCCACCAGGAAGCCGAATCCGGCGCAGTAAAGCCGCCCCGCAGTATCTGACGCTCTCCTGCCGATGGCAATACAGGTCAGACAGATGGAAAACAGCAGCAGGATCACCGCAGCGCTTCCAAGAAATCCCAGTTCTTCTCCAATGACCGCCATGATGAAGTCCGTCTGTGGTTCCGGAATATAATTGCCGTTTTTTACCGAAAGAGGGCCTTCATTATACAGACCTTTTCCGGAAAGCCGGCCGGAGCCGATCGCCATGACCGCATTCTGCTGCTGGTAAGATTCCTGCGCATACTCCTGCGGATTCAGCCATGCCAGAATACGGGTCAGCTGATAAGAGCCGAACAGTTCGATTCCAAACTGGGACAGTATCCACGTTCCGGCCGCTGCGATCGGAATGCAGGCCAGAAAGCTTCCGATCAGGATCCGAAGGCGTATGCCGGACAAGAAAAGTAGCGCAAGATAAGACGCGCCTGTTACAATCGTAGTGGACAGATCCGGCTGCAACAGGATCAGTACCAGCAGAACCCCTGCCAGCCCGGTTCCCGCAAGGAACAGCCGCCACTGGCTCTTCGCATCCTCTCCCCTCTCAAAAAAGGCTGCGAAGAACAAAAGCATCCCTATCTTCACAATCTCTGACGGCTGAAAGCGAAGAATGCCGATATCCACCCATCTGGAAGCGCCTCCCGCTTCATCTCCCATCAGACGGGTCAGCAAAAGCAGCACCAGGCACGCCCCATAGACCGGCCAGGCGAATTCCATCCATCTCCTGTAAGGGATCATCGAAAAGAACAGCGCCAGAAGAAGCCCGGCTGTCGCTCCGTCAAGCTGCCGTTTCTGTAAAGAAGGTTCCGCACTTCCCACTGCCAGCACGCCAAGGCACATGAGGCCAGCCATAAGAAGCAGCAGCACAAGCGGCAGCCCCTTTAACCGGTATCCTTTAATCCATGAAAACATTCCCGACATTCTCCACCTCTTCTGCCTGACGCTCCAACAGTGCATCTTCCTCTTCCAGGCCAAAATAATAACGCATCACATTCGCCGCCACCTGCGCAGCATTGGACGAAGTATATCCATAAGCGATCCGCACAGACAGAGCGATCTCGGGCTCATCATAAGGCGCAAACCCAATGAATACCGCATGATTCGGGCGGCTTCGCATCTGTTCCGCTGTCCCTGTCTTGCCTGCCACCTCAATCGGAAAATCCGCAAAGCTGCTGTAGCCTTCCGCAGCCATATGCATGCCGGACCAGATCACATCCCAGGTGGAGGGCTGAATCTGGTCGATCTGCCGCAGCAGGCGATCCGTTCCGTCGTCAATCAGGGAAAGGCGGTATATATTTCCACGGCTCGCAATGGCCGCCGCATATCTGGCCAGCGCCACCG
>USKC01000329.1 GCA_900555195.1 uncultured Lachnospiraceae bacterium | reverse complement strand
ATAGCTGAACCATCTATCTCCAGAAGAACCGTACCGTTTCCGGAAAACTTCTGCATAATAAAGCCTTCTCCGCCGAAGAAGCCTTTTCCCAGCCTTTTCTGGAAAAAGATCTCCATATCCACGCCCGCATCACAGGCGAGAAAGCTTCTTTTCTGAGCGATCACCGATCTGCCCGCTGACAGTTCCACCGCCACAATCGAACCGGGAAAGCTGGATGCAAACGCGATCTGCCCATCCCTTTCCGCCGTATATTTATTCCGAAACAGCGTTTCTCCTGAAAACATCCGGCCAAACACCTTGCCGATTCCGCCTCCTTCTGTATCCATCCGGATACCATCCGTCATCCAGGACATGGAACCAGCCTCGCAGTACAGCTCCTCTCCTCTCTGCAGGCTGCAGATAGCTACCGGAAGCGTATCCCCCTTGATTTCATACCTCATATTTCGTTCCTCCTCTTCCTCATTCCAACTTTTTTCGATAAACAGGCACACTGCTGCCGCAATCAGTTTATCTTATTTTCCCCCTTCTTGCAATGATGGATATGTAGGAGGCGTGCTGCTTTCAAAGCAGAGCTGCTCCCCGTCCGGCGTGGTCACCACAAACACATCTCCGTAGGTTGTAACCGACTGCGCGGGTATCCTTTCCCCATACATCTCCATGTTCTCATCAATAAAGCTTGCATAGCCGTCTTCTATGACCATGGCAGCGCCGTTGGAAAAACGGCATGCATCATCAAACATGCCCTGCACCGTTCCGCTGTGATCGATGAATCCCCACTGTCCGTCTTTCTGAATCAGCCAATATTTGCTCTCACTGATCCCGATAAATTCCCCGGTTGCGAGAATGCTGGCATCCGAAATGACCGGTTCCCTGTATCCATATTCATCCTCGATCATATCCTGTTTCGTGGTATCAATCAGAAAATACTGTTTTCTGCTTCCATCCTCCAGGGAAATGCACAGCGTCGTTTCATAACTCTGGCAAAGGACGCCGTTTGTCTGGAATCCCCATACCACCCAGCGAAGCTCCGGATCATCCCAGGAATAACCGGCATATTCAGCCAGATCCCTGATTTTCAGCACATATTCCTGCGTCCCCTGCGCATCATGGACATAGACATTGCCATACACATCCTCAAACGGCATCCCCAAGGACACATAGTAGCCCCGATACACACAGCCGATCGGATGGGCAAGGTCAAAGGCTGCACCGTCTGCGCTGCTCTGCGTCGTCGTATCCGCCGCCGGCTCCATCTCTTCCGCATACAGCCGCTCATAGCGGGCATCAAAAATCGGGAACCGCTCGCCGTCTGCAGAAAGTCTCTGCTCGCTCTCATAATCGGTACAGATCGCATATCCTTCGTTGAATCCCACGGCACCGGACTGATCGTATATCTGTTCCACAGCAGGTTCATACAGCACGGTTCCATCCAGACGGACATACCCGTATGCGTTCAGATACGCATCCATATCCGCTTCTTCCCAGAGGACAACTCCTTCGCTTACAGCTTCGATCTTGTGCTCCGTCCGGAAGATTTCATTTCCTTCCCGGTCGAACACCCGATAGTCCCCATCGTTTCCAAAGAATGTCTGTCCGTCATCATTTAGCATATTGCATGCGTAAGTATATTCCAGAGGCACCAGCACTTCATTGTCATAACTGACCAGCCCCCACTTTTCATCCTTACACACAATCGCCAGACCATCCCTCGCGTTTCTTATCGTATCGTATTGTCCGGAAATGGCAAGCTGGCCGTATTCCGTACGTTCCTCTTCTTCGACGGCAGCGGTCTCTGTCTGCCCCTCTTCCGTCTGAACGCTGCTTCCTGACGCGGTATTTGCGGTATCTGCGGTGTCCGAGCCACTGCCGGAAGCATTTTCATCCATCTGCGCGCCCATCTGCTGCCCTGTCTCCGCAAGGGATTCCTCATATGCCGCTTCCTCGTTTTCCGGATGGCTTTGGCTGCCTGCTACAGCGCCGGCCACAGCAATGGTTCCGCAGGCCGCTATGACACCCGCCGCGATTTTCACTTTCAGGGAGGCACCGGCCAGCCGTCCGAGCAGGGAACCGCCGGAGATTTGGCCGCCCTGCATGCTTTGTCCCGCCTGCATGCCTCCATTTTTCGCTCCGTCCCCGCCGGGCAACGTTTCGGAAGCATCCGCTTCCAGCCGGGCGCGCAGCCCTTTCGGCATGGGCTTGAAAACACAGTCTTCCATTTCCCGACGAAGGAACAGAAGCATGAACGGAGCCAGGCTGTATATCCTCGTCCCCTTCTTTTCTTCCAGTTCAAGAACACCCTTCTTGATATTGGCCTTCGCCCGGTTCAGGTGGGACTTCACCGTATTCACAGGGATGCCGAGTTCTTCTGCGATCTGTTCCTGCTTTTCTTCATTATAATAATAACCGATCACGCACAGGCGCTGCATATCGCTCAGCCCATCGATGATCTCTCTCATCAGACGCTGTTTTTCCCGATCCTGCAGGATGCTTTCCGGAATGAAGCTTTCATCATCCGCGATGCTCTCAAAATAATCCGCTTCTTCTTCCTCTCCGTCCGTTCCAACCAGCACCATACGGTTCGTTTTCTTCAGATAGGCAAAACATTTCCTGTTGCCGATCATCGCCGCCCAGCTTAAGAAATCCTCCGTCCGGTTCAGCTGACCGATGCTCCTGCTGATTTCCAGATACGTCTCCTGCAGCATATCCATTGCGGCGTCTTCATTTTTCACCACCCTGGATATGCAGGTGTACAGATAACGATAGGATAGTTCATAGATGCGGTCAAAGCTTCCTCTGTCTCCGTTTTGATAGCTTTGTACGGCTTCTTCCAGTTCCTTTGGTGTTTTCATCTCTCCCCTTTCTCCGCCCCTGCAGCGGGCAGCTGTAACGGACATAAGGGCTGACCGCAATGCGCGGCGCCCTTGTCCACTCAACTACTGTTTCGGCGTTTTTTCCCCGCCCTTATTTTCCTTATCATCCGGTTTCAGAACGATTCGGCATCTTATGGGCCGGATACGTTCCCCTTCCGTTTCACCCTCTATCTCCACCCGCTGTCCCTTGCGTATGAAAAGATAGTCCTTGATCGCCTGCCTGCCGCTGGATACTATCTCATATTCCCGGCCGCCCACGTTTATCCGATATCTGCCAAATTCCTTATCCCGGGTTACATCCTCTGTTACTCTCCCAATCATTCTCATAGGCATGCCTTCCTGCCTTACAGCCACCAGAGCAAGGAATCCAGTTCCTCACCGACTTCCGTCAAGACATCGATGCCTCCCAGAGAAGAGAAATCCAGCATCCATTCTCCATCCGCATAGATCATCGTCACTTCCACTTCCATGCTGTCGGAATCCCTGGAGCCTTCCGCCTCAAGTTCCAATACAAGCTGGTAGCCGCGTTCGATATCCATATATTCGCAATTCTCCGCCAGCACCTCAATGCTGTCCAATACATCTCTCACATCAGACCGGGACAGTTCAAACCTGTTTGCAAGCGATTCGATTCTGTCCGAATTGTCTAACTTATCCAGCGCCGCCTGAAGATAATTCTCGGCAAATTCCTGGTAGCTCTTTTCCGCCCGCCTGATCTGAATGGAGCTCATTTCCTCTTTTTCCATAATTTTCCAGGATACTTTCGCGTTGGAGCCAAATTCATCCTCCAGA
>USKC01000328.1 GCA_900555195.1 uncultured Lachnospiraceae bacterium | reverse complement strand
TATGCCCGGATAAAGCGGCGGCCCTTGATTCCTTTTTCAAAGTTATCAGCCATAAGTGCGGCAGTATTCCTTGATGTACTCCACCATTACCTGCAGCTGATTCCTTGCACTCTTGTCCCCGCCTTTTCCTTTTCTGCGGTACACTTCCGTCCTTCTTCCGGCCAGATCCACGCTGGAAATCACAAACGGCCGCTCCTTCTCGTCTTCCTCGCCGCCCCGTTCAGGCGCCCCGCTGTATGCGGTCTGAATGAGTTCAAACACTTCATTGTTGCCCACCTGCAGATAGGCTCTTCCCGGTTCAACGATCTCTGCCGCCAGCGGAGAATGGAGCACCTCATTACTGTCCGCCTGGTTCTGCACCTTCAGGCAAAGCCGGAACCTGGAATTGCTCCAGATCTGGTCGCTGACCTGACCGGCTGGCTTCTGCGTGGCCAGGATCAGATGCACGCCAAGGCTTCTGCCGATGCGGGACGCGCTGATCAATTCCTTCATGAATTCCGGCTGCTCCGCCTTCAGTTCCGCGAATTCATCCACAATGATAATCAGGTGGGGCAGCGGAACCGCGATCTCCTTATTCTGATACTTTCTGATGTATTGATTAATGCTGTTGACATTTGCCGCTGCAAACAATTCCTTACGCCGATCCAGTTCCGCCCGGATGGACAGCAGGGAACGGTTGATTTCCTTCCCATCGATGTCCGTAATGGCACCGATCAGATGCGGAAGCCCTGCAAACTGATTGGCCATGCCGCCGCCCTTAAAGTCAATCAGGACGAATCCCACCTCATAAGGAGAGAACTGGGCCCATGGACAGGATATAGGTCTGCAACAGTTCGCTCTTTCCGGAACCGGTGGTGCCCGCAACTAAACCATGAGGCCCGTGGGCCTTCTCATGCAGATCCAGGTATACCACATCGTTCTTGGAGCGCACGCCCAAAGGCACGGCCATAGTCTTGCAGATATCCTTCTGCGCCCAGCGGGTCTTCAGATCCAGTTCCGGCGCATGGAAGATATGCAGCAGCTTAAAGAGCGTGATATTTTTCGTCAGCGTGCTTTCCAGGCTGATTTCCTCACAGCCAACCGGCGCCAGTTTCAGAGCGAGCGCCGCCATCTGCTCATCCGATACGGGTTGGAAGGAAAAGCTTTGCTCCCCCTCCTCATCCTTCCGTCTCAGCACGCCGTTTCTTTCATCCTGCAGCCCGATCAGTTCCCCGCAGTAAAGCGGAAGCTGCTCTTTGTTGTCCGCGAAGAAAATGAAATGCGCGCGCAGACTGGCCGCTTCTTTCATAAAGCGGGACACGGGATGCTGTCCGACCCTTACGTCGTCCATGAAAAACACGACCAGCCACGGCCCCTGGAATTTCCCGCCCGCCATTTTCCGGCGGCTCAATTCCTTGTACAGCCCATCCAGCTGCGCCGTCCTGGAAGCTTCGTCACAGGCCAGGTTTCTGCCCCCCTGGCCGCACACATGAGGCAGGAATCTGGCCCAGCTCATCTGCCTGCTTCTCGCCGGCTGGAAAAAGAAATACAGCTGCACCGCCTGGAAATACTGATGGGTGCACAGATCGAGCGTCATCACCTTCAGCAGTTCATAGCGGGCGGCATCGCTGCCTGTTATTCCCACATTCCCCGCATTTCTTAAATCGCTGATCACCGGGACGCCGTACACCTGCATATACTGCTCCCCGAGCTGTGCCGGCAGCATTTCAAGCGGATCCTGCGGCGTGATCTTCTCTTTTTCCGAATAAACGACCTTTCTGGCCGCCGTCCTGCTTCCCAGGCCAAGGCGGACCTTCAGGAAATCCCTGCTCTCCGGCTCCCTGTCAAACAGGTCTCCGGAAAAGCTTTCCGCCAGCCACAGGCTTTCCCTCTCCGACGGATACTCTCTATTCAGAATCCCCTTTTCCGTCTCCCTCGCTCTCTCGATCTCTTCCTTTTTCCGCGCGATATATTCCTGATAATTCTTTTCTCTCAGCTCCACCTTCTCCTGGTATTTCTTCTTCTGGCGGAAATAATTCATCACGGATACCGTTGTTCCGACCAGCATGGAGCAGACGGAAAACAGAACGAACGCGATGTTCGCACCATCCGCCATGAATCCCCGAAGCACAACCACCAGGGCCAGGGATGCCAGGGAAGGGAACAGGCTGAAAAGCAGATTTTCTTCCGGTTTTTCGGGCACAGCTTCCGGATCCAGAACCTTGATATCCTCCGTGGGAATCTCCGGCTCAAAATGCGTGCTGCGATTGAACTTAGGGTACGGCAGGCTCCCGCCCGATTCCGAAATGCGGCGCAGGGGAAGGGAACGCGCCATCAGATGCTGGCTGTTAGCCACATAGAGCTGCCGTCCTTTATAATAGAAACCGAAATGTGCGATGGAAAAGAAATCCGTATCCCGCACCACACAGCCCGATCCACCTGTTTTCCATTGTGGCAGACGCCGAAGCATTTGGAACGGACCGCCACTTCCAGGCCATCCTGCCGGCAGGTAACTTCCACCACATCATTTCCGGGGAAATTATCCAACAGCACCAAATCGCAGCCGGGAACGCTGCCAATGGAAAATTTACTCGTGCCTCCAAGGTCAATCACGCCGTCATAGATCTTGTCTTCCCGGTCAAAATCATAGAAAAAGGCAAAGGCAAAAAGGCTCTCCGCCCCTCCCCCGGCAGTCTGCGGCTGCGCGCATATCTCACATTCCGTTCCATGTGAGAGTTCCATCCGCAGCAGTTTGCGCGCATCCCCCAGGCTGATGAACGCATCGGAGAGACAGGATAACTGCCAGCCTCCCGCCGTCTTTTCCAACTGCAGTTCCCATTCCTGCCCGAATTCATCACTGTAGAAGCGCTCATCATCCCCTACAGCCGTTCCTATGCGGAAACTTTCCCTTCCGTCAGGGAGCGGTATCTCTTTATATACATTAGAATTGCTGATAATTACACGATATCTGGTATCCACTGCCTCTTCCCCTCCGCTCTGTGCCTTTATAAAAACAGAATTGACGAACCGTCATGAATCCCATATTCCGCCAGCGTCTTGTTCCCTTTCAGCAGGGCGATCGGATTCTCGCTTTTCAAATAAACATCCCCGGACGGCTGCGCAGCCGAAGACAGCTGATAGGCCTGATTGAGCGCGCCAAACAGCTCATAGGCCGTAATATTCAGCGGAACTTCCAGGTCTTCCTGACGTCCGTCACGCAGATTCTTAAAAAGTATGATTGCCGTTTCTTTCATAGCCACATTCCTCGTCCTCTTCGCGGGACTTTCCTTTCTCACAGAAGGCCTCCGTCCAGGCGGAACGCCTCCGGATACAGACGCAGTTTGGACAGAGCCAAACTGCCGCCTCCAAACTACAGCACCATATAGGCCAGCGACCGCAGCTGCGCTTCATCCGCCAGCTTTCTGACGATTCCTGCGCCGTCTCCCTCCAGCGTGGGAAGCACGCTGGTAAAACGGATCGGATCCCCAAGCGACGTCCAAAGCACGCGTTTTTCCTCCTGTCCTCCGTTGCAGACGAACATGCACTTCCCCAGGCTCATATTCATATTCGCCAGGAAACGTTCCAGCCTGATCACGGCTTCCTTTCCAGGCGGCATCACATAAATCACGCTGCCGCTTTTCTCCATCAGCTCCATCTTGTACGGATCCATGGCCGCATCCGTATCC
>USKC01000327.1 GCA_900555195.1 uncultured Lachnospiraceae bacterium | reverse complement strand
ACGGGGAGATTTTATTTTTTCAAAGTTCAATTTTCATTCTCTATAGGAATGCTTTTCATACAGCTTCGCTTTCTATGCAACCGGCCATTCCAATCGCTTCACATTTAGCAACTTGTTTATAAGCCGTTGACAACATGGATCGGTTTCCCTTGCAGGAACGCTTTCATGTTCTGCACAGTAATATCCATCAGCCGTTTTCTCGCTTCCTTGGGCGCCCAGGCGATATGCGGCGTAATGATCATATGAGGAGCTGACAGAAGAGGATTCTCTCCTGTAATCGGCTCGCCCGAAACCACGTCTACCGCCGCCCCCGCTACCTTGCCGCTTATCAGAGCCTCTCTGAGATCCTTTTCCTGAATCAGGCCTCCCCTCGCCGTATTAATGAGAAGAACCCCATCTTTCATCTTGCGGATGGAATCTTGGTTAATCATATATCGGTTCTCCTCGGTAAGGGGGCAATGCAGGGAAATCACATCCGCCCTGCCGTATAATTCTTCCAGGCTGACGCTTTCTATTCCTTCCTCCAGCTGTGCCTCTTCGATTTTCCTTCGTCCGCAGACCACTATCCGCATGCCAAATGCCTTGGCAAGCTTCGCCACAGCGCGTCCCACATTCCCATAGCCGACAACCCCCATCGTCTTCCCGCTAAGCTCAATCAGCGGATACTTCCAGAAACAAAAATCCGGGCAGCTGCTCCACTCTCCTTTCTTTACCGCCATGGAATGCTCTCCCACATGGTGGCACAATTCCAAAAGAAGGGCCATGGTAAACTGAGCGACCGACAGGGTTCCGTAGGAAGGAACATTCGACACCACAATCCCTCTCCTTGCAGCCTCCTCCAGATCTACAATGTTCACTCCTGTGGCCAATACCCCGATAAACTCAAGATCCGGACATTGCGCCAATGTATCCGCATCAATCACCGTCTTATTCGTAAAAACCGCCTGTGCCCCCAGCATTCTCGATACCGTCATCTCTTTCGGGGTTCTGTCATATACCGTAAGCTCGCCCAAGCTACCCAATTCATCCCAGCTCAAATCTCCGGGATTTTCCGTATATCCGTCCAATACCACAATCTTCATCTTTCCCTCCATGCCGAAGCGTTTTTAGGCTTCATCCTCCAGCAAAGCCCATGCCCTCTTTATAACACGCTTTGTATTCGCCAGAATAATATCCGCATCCTCGTCAGGTCTTGGAGATACCTCGCACGAAAGAACCAGGGGTTCCTCTTTCCTGAAAAATCCTTCCTCTCTCAGTACCCTGAAAAAGTCCAGAAGCTGCATCGTATCGTTGGCGCTTGCCGGATAACCAAACCGCGGATGTTTGTCCCCATATGCGTCGGCCCCCGGCTGCATCACCGCATTTCCGATGTGCAGATGCGTAATATAAGGGCAGAGCAGCTGGATCACAAAACGGCTGGTTTCATAAGTGGTTGGGAAATGTGATAAGTCCACCAGCAGCCCAAAGTTCGGGCATACCGTACGGACGTCTGCCGCAAACCTCGCCGCGAGGGGCGCCGGGCCGATAAGGACCGCCTTATCGCAGTCATAATCAAAGACCTCCAAATTAACATTCATCCTCTTGCCGCGCGCATATTTGCACAGGTTTATTGTTGTTTTTAAAAGCTGGCCGTAGGCTTCTTCCTTCGTCTCCTCCTGCCATTTCCCGGCCAGAAAGGCAATTCCCTTTGCGCCAAGATATTCTGCCTCGTCCACCGCCTCAAGTAACGTTAATTCCGCCCGCTTTCTGCCTTCCTCATCCAAATCGTTGGGATTTAAGCCCGTAGAAAGCAGTCTTGGCTGCGCGCCATAGCAGATTTTCATATGCGACTGAGCCAACAGGCGGCGCACCTTCTCCCGTAATGCGTCATCTTTGATCTGCGTTAATTCAATACAGCTGAAAAAATCGTCCCGCAAAACCTTCAGAAGCGACTCCTCATATCCGCCGAAAGACTGGCCGTACATTGCGGGGGGATAACTCATCCAAAGAATTGTCCCCATCTGAAAATATGTTTCGATACTTTCCTTCATTTCTACCTCCATGCCGATACCTTTGCACGGTCTGCGCAGCCCGTGCGCAGACCTGACAATAGCGGCTTCTCAATTTTCTTCCAGATAAACTGACGCAAATTCCTTTAGGCTTGCGATCCGAATCTTCACCCATTCCTTGCCGTCATATTCAAAATCGACCGGCCCGTCCGCCTTTAATACTTCTTTGCATTTCCATCCTTTCATGCGTATTTTTATCGTAACATCATTCACGCTGACCAGCGACCGCACCGGCCGGAACGGTCCGGATGAAGTGTTCACGGCACAGATCACCTTTTTCCCAGGCGCAAGGCGGTTATGGGTCATACAGATATGGACGCTTTCGGGTGCATCGGAGCAGAATGAAAAATCTTCCTTCCCCGCCCAGAGGATCGCATTTCTGTAGGTATCCGTCAGATCCTCATGTCCGTTCGTATAACAGGACTTATCTGTCTGATTCGCAAAATAAACGACCCGTCCCGCTCCGTAATCTCCGGCCAGAATCGTCGGATATTCCGTTTCCTCCTTACTAAGCCAAGCGTATTCCGGCGGCTGGTTGTATATAAAAGGCACATATGCGCATACCATCTGTGCATTTTCATCCGTCCGGGTACATAAAAGGGTCTTTCCCTCATTGATAATCATGCGGGTATGTTCCGCATCCATCTCTTTTAAAACCGGATGGGACATGCACACTCTCTGGTAACAATCCTGAGAGGTATCCTTCTCCAGTCCGGTGAAGGAACAGCCAAACAGATCCGCCAGCGCAAAGTCTTCCCTTTTCTTTCCCGTCTCGTCATATAACGACGTTTTCCAGGAAGCGACCAGGCCTCCTCCCTGCCATACGAACCGGCGTATCACTTCCAAATGCTCATCGCTAATATAAGCCGCGTTTGGAAGAAGAAGAACTTTGATTCCTTTCAGTTCCTCCTCCCCAAAATGCAGATCCGTCAGGAAGCGATACTGAAAATGGTTCTCAAAGAGCACTCGTTCCGCCCCTCTTATAAAACAGCCGTATTCATCTTCCGATTCCCTGTCGCTGCCCATCCGGTCTCTCGTCGGCCTGGAATAATAGAGCCCAATTTCCCCTTCCGGAATCTGGTCTGCGAGAAAGCTTTCCTTTTCCTCCAAATAGGTATAAATATCCTTCTCTAAAAACGCATTCCTTCTGTCCACCGCGCAATCCGGATGCTGGCCGTTAAAATAAGTATTCCACAGATTCCCGCCGGCGCTCACCGCTTCCCACATCCAAATTCTCGATTCCAGTTTCGGCGCCTTCACATATCTCCATTTGGTTCCATTCCCCCCTGTCAGCGCGACGCACGTTTTATCCGGGCAAATGGATTTCAGAAATTTGATTCCCGACGCCGCATGGCTGTAATCCTCGTATCTCTTATCCGGCCGTGCGCTGCCGTCCAGAAACAGCGGGCTGACCAGGAAATCAAACGCATCCTTGGAATCGTACAGATCGATTCCTGACGAGAGAGAAGTGGAAACATGATACATTCCGAAGATTTCCGAAACATATGCCTTATCCTCGCCAAACTGTTTCACAGCCCTTCGCATGCGTTCCATATGGGCCCTGGCCTGGATTGCCTTCCACTCCCTGTATTCCCGGAACTCTTCCGAATAGTAATCAGCGTCTTCCGG
>USKC01000326.1 GCA_900555195.1 uncultured Lachnospiraceae bacterium | reverse complement strand
TACGGGGCAGGGCCAGGGGGGCGCGTCTGCCGTCTTCCAGCCGGGCCGTCTGAACGTTTCCGTTTATTCTTTTTTTATCAATTTTTCATAAATCGTTTGCTTGTAATGGAAGGTATTGTGGGGTATGATACCTGTAGAAACAGGAAGGAGCGAAACCGATGACAAAACAGGAATTCCTGGATAAGCTGAGACGCGCCTTGAATGGAAACATGGCGGCAGGAACCGTGGAGGACAACATCCGGTTTTATGAGAATTATTTTCGGGCACAGATGGAACAGGGAAGAAGCGAGGCGGATATCCTGAACGAATTGGGAGATCCGAGGATTCTGGCGAGAACCCTGATAGATGCGGCGGAACGTGCGGGGGATGCTTATGCCCATGAGGCAAATGAGACGCAGTACCGGACAGCGGACGGAGAGGCTGTCTGGGAAGAATACGGTACGGCTTCCGGAGCCCGTTCAGGCGGCCATTATGGGAACGGCGTGCGCATTCCATTGTGGTTGATAGCGATTTTGATAATTTTGGTGCTGGTGGTAGCCATCAGCGTGATCGGCTCCCTGATTTGGATGGTCCTGCCGTATCTGATTCCGGTGGTTCTGGTGATCTATATTGTGAGGCTGTTTCGCAGAAGATAGCTGCGAAGCAGCTTTTTTTCTGCATAAAAAATTGAAAAAATCACATACTACTGCTGTAACCAAAAAGACACAGGAGGTTTGAAAAGATGTCTAAAAACGATTACAGCCAGAACAGCAGTTCCAGCTACAACAGTCAGAACGAGAGCCAGAACAGCGAGAAGCAGGGACAGAAGAACAAGTCCGAAAACGGCGGCCAGAATAAGGGAAAGAATAATGCATCCAACTGCGGACGCAACAGCCGCTGACAAAACATGCAGACAAAATGAATCAGGAATGAAGCAGGGAGGAGCCGTTGCAATGCAAGGGCTCCTCTTGCTGCACCGGAAATGTTTCTGTCGCTTCCGCCTCTTTTCTTTACGCCCGGATCCGCGCCGGAGGCGGCTGCAGGGGGATGCAGAGGGGCCTGGAAGGACGTTTCTGAGGGAAATCGGATGTAAATGATTGACGCAGAAGGGAAAAAAACGTAAGATAAGATTATGAGAAAATTTGAGTTGATAGCCCCCTGCCATTTTGGCCTGGAGGCAATTTTAAAGAAAGAGATCATAGATCTCGGCTATGATGTTACAAAAGTGGAGGACGGACGGCTTACATTCCTGGGGGATGAAGAAGCGGTCTGCCGTGCGAATGTGTTTCTGCGGAGTGCGGAGCGGATCCTGATTAAGATCGGCAGCTTTCGCGCGGAAACGTTTGAAGAGCTGTTTCAGGGAACGGCGTCCCTCCCCTGGGAAGAATACATACCCGAGAACGGAAAATTCTGGGTGGCAAAGGCGGCGAGCGTAAAGAGCCGTCTGTTCAGCCCTTCTGACATTCAGTCCATTATGAAAAAAGCGATGGTGGAACGGCTGAAGAAGCATTATCACATCAGCTGGTTTAAGGAGGATGGCGCATCTTATCCGCTGCGGGTATTTCTGCTGAAGGATGAGGTGACCGTAGGGCTGGATACCACGGGAGAATCCCTTCATAAAAGAGGGTACCGCAAGCTGACTGCCAAAGCGCCGATTGCGGAGAACCTTGCAGCAGCGCTGATCCTTCTGACACCATGGAAAGGGGACAGAATTCTGGTGGATCCCTTTTGCGGCAGCGGGACGATCCCCATTGAAGCGGCCATGATGGCGGTCAACATGGCGCCGGGCATGAACCGGGAGTTTTTGGCGCAGCGGTGGGATCATCTGATCGGAAAACGGGAATGGTATGACGCGGTGGATGAGGCGGCAGAGCTGATCGATATGAGCGTGGACACGGATATCCAGGGCTACGATATCGACGATAAAATGATTGCCATCGCCAGACAGAACGCAAAGCTTGCCGGAGTGGAGACGAAGATCCACTTTCAGAGGAGGCCGCTGTCCATGCTGAGCCATCCGAAGAAATATGGGTTTCTCATCACCAATCCGCCCTATGGGGAACGCCTTTCAGAGAAGGAAGCGCTTCCGGAACTTTATCATGAACTGGGAGAGCGTTTTGCCGCCTTGGATTCCTGGTCGATGTATGTGATTACCGCCTATGAGAATGCCCAGCGGGATATAGGGCGAAAGGCGGATAAGAACCGGAAAATCTACAACGGCATGATGAAAACCTATTTCTACCAATATATTGGGCCGAAACCGCCGAGAAAACTGAGGCCGGAGGAAGCCGGAGACGGAAGAAGAACGGCCGAGAGAGGGGAAAGAAGATGAGCAGAAGAATCCTGTTCGCAACGGGAAATGAAGGCAAAATGCGGGAAATCCGCATGCTGCTTGCGGATCTGGATGTGGAAGTGCTGTCCATGAAGGAGGCGGGCATCCAGACAGATATAGAAGAAAACGGAACGAGTTTTGAAGAAAATGCCCTGATTAAGGCCAGGGCGGTAGCTGCCTGCGCGAAGGAAGGAGATATTGTCCTGGCGGACGATTCGGGCCTGGAGGTAGATTATCTGAACAAAGAACCGGGCATCTATTCCGCCAGGTATCTGGGAGAGGATACCCCTTACTCCGTAAAGAACGCCGAGATTATCAGACGGCTGGACGGCGTGCCGAAAGAAGGCCGCACGGCCAGGTTTGTGTGCGCCATCGCAGCGGCCCTCCCTGAAGACATAGGAGGAGGGGAAAAGGAATTTGTTGTAAGAGGAGTGGTGGAAGGCTATATTGGCTGGGAAGAAAGAGGCACCAATGGATTTGGCTATGATCCCATCTTCTATGTGGATGAATATGGCTGCTCCACGGCAGAACTGGACAGCGAGACGAAAAACCGCATCAGTCACAGAGGAAAAGCGCTGCGCGCGTGCAAAGAAAGGATTGCGGAACTTCTGTGAATAGGGAATGGAGCGCGTTGCTGCGCCGTGGATTAAAAGGCTGCTTTCGCATCGAACAAAGGATGAGGGCGGAATCAGGAGAGGAGCAGGTGCCGCAGATGAGAATATTGATTATCAGTGATACCCATAAGAGGGATGAGAATCTCCTTCGGCTGCTGGAACGCATAAAACCGTTGGATCTGCTGGTACATTGCGGAGATTCAGAAAAGGATGAAGCGTTTTATATCAGCCTTGTTCAATGTCCGATTCAGATGGTGGCGGGCAATAATGATTTCTTTTCGGGGCTTCCCAGAGAAAAAGAATTCAGCATCGGAAAGTATAAAGTATGGCTGACGCATGGGCATAACTACTATGTTTCCATGGGGAATACGATTCTGAAGGAAGAGGCGGTATCCCGGGGCGTTGACATCGTTATGTTCGGCCATACCCACAGGCCTGTGGTCGAGGTCGGCAGACAGATAACGGCGATCAATCCCGGAAGCCTGGCGTTTCCACGGCAGGAAGGAAGGCGGCCTTCCTATATTCTGATGGAGCTGGACAAGGACGGGAAAGCGCATTATCATCTGAATTATTTGTGATGCATGGTGTGCGGATATGGCTGGAATGAACCGCGTTGGAAAAATACTGAAAAAGTTAGAAAGAAAATTTAAAAAAATCCATTGACAGCCAGAAAAACATATTATATAATAACTCCTGCGTCACGGCTAAGAGTGAGCGGGAAACGGGGTGTGGCTCAGCTTGGCTAGAGCGCCTGGTTTGGGACCAGGAGGTCG
>USKC01000325.1 GCA_900555195.1 uncultured Lachnospiraceae bacterium | reverse complement strand
CGTTCATTTCATAGGTACCGTACTGCTCCAGCAGGCTTCCCAGCCGCTTTACGCCTTCTCTTGCACTGTGTATGTAGGGAAGCACCAGGCAGACGATGTCCTCCTCGCCGATGCCGCCGGGCACTTCCTCTTTTCCATTCTCCGCAGGCCGATAGACCACCAGCGGATCAGCCCCAAGGACCCGGGGATTGGAAGTGATCGTTTCGGTGGCTGTCATTCCGATGCCAGCTTCATTGACGCCGCTGGCAGCCCAGATTCCTTCGCCCTCCACGGCGTTGGGTACTGCGGTATAGCGCATGGGATTCTCCGGCAGTTCCACCCTCACATGGGAAATGACAGACTGATAAATCCACGGCTGTTCGTCTGGCTGTACCACCACGAATTTCTTTGGGGTAAAACGTCCGGCGCTGGAATCGTCATTTCTTGCAATCATCGTCGACCCGTCGTAGGACGCCTTTTTTCCCACCAGTATTGTTGTACAGGGCATATTTTCCTCCGTTCCGGAACACAGCAAAGCTTCGCTTTGTTGCGCTCCTTTTTGTATTTTACTTTTTCTGTCCAAACAGTATTATCCCTTTTCAAACACATCGCAATAAACCTTCTGTGATTGTTTGTCAGGATGCAACAGTTCAAACACCCCATCCGAGCCAGACTCGGACGGGCCAAAGCGCGTGTGCGTCTGACTCGGATGGGGTGTTTGAACCGTTATGTCAGGATCGTAAATTTGCTTTTATCATACCAGATCTTTTCAATTTCTTCCATATCCGTTACTATTCATCTCTCCGCGCTCCGGTGCAGGGCCGGCCCGTGATTGCCGCCTGGCCACAGCTGCCCGGTGCCCGCTGCCACACGGTGTTCCTGCCCTTTCCGTCCCACATCCTCCGCGAATGGCAAAAACAGCGCCACATCCCAGCAGGGATATGGCGCTGTTTCATAACAGCCCAAGCTCATAACAGCTTAAGCGCATATATTGTTGCGTCTTTTCTTACGCGAACGGATTCTCCGTAGGATACAGCATTCCCTTCGGCTGATTGAAGTTGATTTCATCAACATCCACACCGATGTACTTGAACACTTCATACAGGGTCTTTCCGAAATGTCCAAACGCCACTGCTCCGTGATGAGGATAGTTCTTCTCGATCAGTACATGGCGATAGAAACGTCCCATTTCAGGAATTGCGAAAATGCCGATGCCGCCGAAGGAACGGGTTGCAACAGGCAGGATTTCACCCTGTGCGATATAAGCGCGCAGCTTGGAATCTGAAGTGCTCTGCAGGCGATAGAAAGTGATATCGCCAGGCTTGATGTCGCCTTCCAGCGTACCCTGGGTCACTTCTTCCGGCAGGCTTCTTGCCATGATGAACTGATATTTCATCTCGCAGAAGGACAGCTTGGAGGAAGGTGTATTTCCGCAGTGGAAGCCCATGAAGGTATCTTTCTGCGTATAGTCATATTTTCCTTTGATTTCGGATTCATACATATCAGCAGGAACCGTATTGTTGATATCAAGCAGGGTAACTGCATCCTGGCTGATCACAGTTCCGATGAACTCGCTGAGCGCTCCGTAAATATCCACTTCGCAGGATACCGGAATGCCTCTCTTGGTCAGACGGCTGTTCACATAGCAGGGAACGCAGCCAAACTGCGTCTGGAATGCAGGCCAGCACTTTCCTGCGATGCAGACAAAGTCACGGCTCTCTCTATGGGCTTCGATCCAGTCGAGCAGGGTCAGTTCATACTGAGCCAGCTTGCTTAAGATCTCAGGCTTCTTATTGCCTGCACCCAGTTCTTCTTCCATATCCTTCACAACTGCAGGGATTCTTTCATCTCCCGCATGCTTGTTGAACGCTTCAAACAGATCCAGTTCGGAGTTCTCTTCGATCTCCACACCCAGATTGAACAGCTGCTTGATCGGAGCGTTGCAGGCCATGAAGTCCTTCGGGCGAGGGCCAAAGGAGATGATCTTAAGGCTGCGCAGGCCGATTACCGCACGGGCGATAGGTGCAAATTCAGCGATCATGTCAGCACATTCGGAAGCGGTTCCAACCGGGTATTCCGGAAGATATGCTTTCAGGTTACGAAGCTTCAGGTTATAGCTGGCATTCAGGACGCCGCAGTAAGCATCTCCTCTTCCGCCAACCAGGTTGTCGCCGGTCTCTTCCGCAGCAGCGATTACCATAGCGGGACCTTCAAATTCCTTAATCAGCAAAGTTTCAGGGGTCTCAGGACCGAAGTTGCCCAGATACAGAACCAGAGCGTTGCATCCCGCCTCTTTGATATCTGCCAGGGCCTTTCTCATATCCAGCTCATTCTCGATGCATACAGGGCACTCATACAGTCCATCCCCGTATTTCTCTTTGTAAGCGGCAACCACCGCTTTTCTTCTGGTCTCAGACAGCGTCATGGGGAAGCAGTCACGGCTTACCGCCACAATCGCGAGTTTCTCTTTCGGCATATTGTTCATAGGATCTCTTCCTTTCCGCGGCATGCGCCGCAATGCTTTATCCTGGTAACGGCCCTGAAGCGGGCCGCTATCATTCTCATTTCACACAGATATTCTCTCCCACAAGTCCCAGATGGCATCCTTCGTCCAGTCCGCCTTCCGGGTGGCCGATCAGCCACTTATTCTTGGCGGTCAGCAGCTTATCCTCCCCGCCTGCGAAGTGGTTCTCATCCAGAGGCTGATTGGTTCCGTCCGGCAGCACAATCGCGCACCGGAAGCCGTTCTCATCCGCGTTGCAAGGAGCATAATGCAGGGTCGTGGCGTACAATTCCACTCCAACTCCTTCCGGAAGCAGGAAGGCTTCCACCTTGGATGTGTCATAGGTGTAGCCGTCTTCAATATCTGCCTGGCAGCCCAGCAGCAGGATCAGATCATTTGCAGCCACGTCAATCTCTGACGTCCTGTGATATTCCAGGGCGTTAAGCTTATAATTGCTGCCGTTGCAGAATCCGATCTGGATAGGCATCTCACCATAGGTTACATCCTGCAGCTCTTTATAGACAGGCAGGTTCTCCAGTTCCGCCACACTGGGCTCGTATACCACTTCCTGTGTACAGGGCGTCTTTTTCAGTTCCTGAACCAGAGCGGTAAAATCCACATTCTCCACCACTTTCCCATATCTGCGGAAAGCGGGATCTGTCACTTTTTTTATCTCCATCTTTTTCTCCTCCTTTCTTTTCCCCATCTTAATCTTATATGATCTTATCAAACAGTTCCTTGCAGGCAGGATAGATCTGCTTAAACTGCTGATATCTGGCCTCATATTTAGCAGTCAGTTCCGCATCGGGTTCAACGGTCCCTACCACCTTCACAAGCTTGGCAGCCGCATCTTCTACGCTGGCAAATTCTCCGCAGCCCACCGCTGCAAGGATTGCGCCACCGTATCCGGGACCTTCTTCGCTTTCGATCATGTCCACCTTGATCCCAAGCACATTGGCCATAATCTTCTTCCACAGAGGGCTCTTGGCTCCGCCGCCACAGATCTTGGTCCTCTCGATATGGATTCCCAGAGATTTGGCGACTTCAAAGGAATCTCTCAGGGCAAAAGCCACGCCTTCCAACACTGCCTGGGTCATATCCGCGCGGGTGGTATCCATGGTCATTCCAATGAAGGTTCCCCTTGCGTTCGGATTGTTGTGCGGAGAACGCTCTCCCATCAGATAAGGAAGGAAGAATACATGGTTTTCACCAAGTC
>USKC01000324.1 GCA_900555195.1 uncultured Lachnospiraceae bacterium | reverse complement strand
ATACCATTGCAACTATCGCATGCCCGAATTTCCGTCCTCAGATGGCTACCGTACGTCCCGGCGTTATGCAGAGAGCGCCTAAGGTGGAAGGTGCCAAGGCTGTAGTGGAAGAGTTCAATCCCGGATTTACCCCGGATAACAAATATGTTGAGATTCTGGATATCGTGAAGTCCGTTGTGGATACTGTTGATATCATGGATGCGAAGATCCTGGTATCCGGCGGCCGCGGCGTTGGAAGCCCGGAGAACTTCAAGCTTCTGGATGATCTGGCAGAGGCGATCGGCGGAACCGTAAGCTGCTCCCGTGCGGTTGTGGATGCGGGCTGGAAGCCGAAGGATCTCCAGGTAGGACAGACAGGTAAGACGGTTCGCCCGAACGTATACTTTGCAATCGGTATCTCCGGAGCCATCCAGCATCTGGCAGGCATGGAGGAATCCGACCTCATCATCGCTATCAACAAGGATGAGACCGCTCCGATCTTTGAAGTTGCTGACTACGGAATTGTAGGAGACCTGAACAAGATTCTCCCGATCCTGACCCAGCAGATCAAAGAGGCGAAAAAGGCGAGCAAGTAAGAAGCATATGAATTTTGAGAGGAACGTTGCCGAAAGCTGGACCTGGCCGGAGGCAGCGTTCCTTTTCTTGAGCGATATTTGACCCGCAGGGCGCGCCTGTCTGGCATTTGGAAATGAGGAAAGGATGGTGTAAAATGAAGGATTACATAATCAGCTGCTGTTCTACTGCAGATCTTACGGAAGAGCATTTTCGGGAAAGAGGGATCCATTATATTTGCTTCCACTATGAACTGAACGGAAAAGAATATCCGGATGACTGCGGAAAGTCCATGGACTTTGAGACATTTTATAAGGCGATGGATGAAGGGGCGGATACGAAGACGTCCCAGGTGAATGTGGAAGAGTTCATGAGCTACTTTGAAGGATTTTTGAAAGAGGGCAAGGATATCCTGCACCTGTGCCTTTCCTCAGGAATTTCCGGCGTGATTAATTCGGCCCTGGCCGCGCAGAAAGAGCTGGCAGAGAAGTATCCGGAACGGAAAATCTACGTTGTGGATTCCCTGGGGGCTTCTTCCGGATACGGGCTTTTGATGGATCAGCTGGCAGACCTGAGGGATGAAGGAATGTCCATCGAGGAGTTGGCGGCCTGGGCGGAAGAACATAAGCTGGAAATGAATCACTGGTTTTTCTCAACGGATCTGAAGTTCTACATCAAGGGCGGGAGGATTTCCAAGACCGCCGGTTTTGTGGGAGGAATGCTGGGGATCTGCCCGCTTCTGAACATGGATGATGCCGGCCGGCTGATCCCCAGGGCGAAGATCCGCAGCAAGCGCAAAGTGATTCAGGCGATCGTGGACAAAATGGAGGAATGCGCGAAGGACGGTCTGGACTATTCCGGAAAATGTTATATTTCTCAGTCCGCCTGCATGGAAGATGCGAAGGCCGTGGCCAGCCTGGTGGAGCAGCGTTTCCCGAAGCTGTCCGGCAAGGTGGAGATCAATTATGTAGGAACCACCATCGGAAGCCATACAGGCCCCGGAACCGTGGCGCTGTTCTTCTGGGGGAAGAAGAGAGAGGCGTAAAGGCATGGCAAAGAATAAAGAGATCAAGACGAATGCCATGCGGATCCTGGATCGCATGAAAATTCCTTATTCGCATTATACTTATGCGTGTGACGAATTCGTAGACGGGATCTCGGTGGCGGATATGCTTTCCCTTCCCCATGAAAAAGTGTATAAAACGCTGGTGGCCCAGGGGGCTTCCAAAGAATACTATGTGTTCGTGATTCCGATCGAGGCGGAACTGGATCTGAAGAAGGCGGCGCGGGCCGTAGGTGAGAAATCCGTGTCCATGATCCATGTGAAGGAGATCAACGCAGTCACAGGGTACGTCAGGGGCGGCTGCACGGCAGTGGGGATGAAGAAGCAGTACCGGACGATAATCGACCAGAGCGCCCAGGGGCTGCCGTCCATGATCGTGAGCGGAGGCCGGATCGGTTCCCAGATTGAACTGGAACCGGAGAATCTGCGCAGGGCAGCGGAGGCGTCTTTTGAGGATGTGACCGGATAGAATAGATGATTTTCCAGATTCATCTTTTAGAAAGGGGCTATCGGGAAAAGGATAGCCCTAAACGGGGTAGGGAGTGATTCGTACGAGTCACTCTCTACCCCGTAAAATTCATCCATTAAAAAGAAAAAGATGACGAACGACAACCATCTTTCTCTCCATTCCATATTTTATGGAACTATGTCAAGCAAAGATTATTATGACGACTTTATGTGAAACAACTCGATGATTGAGGGAATCATTTTAATCTGTAATAGCAAATGGTCTTCCCGGCACCCTCCCGTTTCAATTCGCCGGATGCCACTAATTTCCGTAGCGCCCCTTCGATGGAGCTGATGCTGAGTGAAGGGCATAATTCCCGAATGTCCTGTTTGGTAAAACGGCCGATTTTCTCCATGGTGGCACGACGTACCATTTCAAGGGCCGGGAGTTTGGTTTCCACCAGAGCAAAGCGATCTTCAAAGTCCTTATAGGCGGAAAGGATGGTTCCCAGCAAATACTTGATGAACGGCACAACGTCTTCGCTGCCTTCATGCCATCCAATCTGTACCTGTCCCAAGACATCATAATAGAGGTCCTTATTTTTTGCGATCTTAACCTCCAGAGAGATATATTTGCCCACATAAAACCCACTGCGATAGAGTAGCAGCGTGGTCAGCAGACGGCTCATTCTGCCGTTTCCGTCATTGAAGGGGTGAATGCAGAGGAAGTCGTGGATGAACACGGGAATAACGAGCAGCGGCTCCACTTCCATGTTCCCAATGACCCGATTATACTCTTCGCAGATTCTGTCCAGGGCCTCCGGCGTTTCATAGGGGGCCAAGGGCGTGAACAAGGTCTCCACATGGCCGTCGGGATAGGTGACGCTGATGTAATTCTGCACACGTTTGGTCTTGCCCGCCATGGGGTTGTTCATGTAGCTGTAGAGGATCTTGTGGAGCTGCAGGATGTAGTTCTGGTTGATGGGGATGGCATCGAAGTTCTCGTGGATAAGGTTCAGCACGTCCCGATAACCTATGATTTCCTGTTCATCCCGGTTCCTCGGCGTTGTTTTCTCCTCCACCAACTGCCGGATGCGGGTGTTTGTGGTCACAATGCCCTCAATGGCATTAGATGCCTCGGTGCTCTGCACCTTTGCAATCTCCACCAGTTTTTCCAATTTCTCTGGCCGCTGTTTCAGATACAGTTCCTGCTTTCCGGCTTCTTTGTAGATCGCTGCGACCAGGCCCAGAATCTCCGAGTCCCACTTCTGTTCCCGGATCGCGGAGTAGTCAAATTTACGCATACCCTTATCCCTCCCTCTATTCCCTTAAATTTTAACATATAATAAGGGAAAGTTCAATTTTCGAAGAATACTTTCCCTTATCAGTATATTAATTTTAAGGGATATCATACATCTGTAAGGGAAATTGCTGAAATGGTAGGTTTTTCGGATGCCTTCTATTTCAGTAAACGTTTTAAGAAAGTGTGCGGAGTATCGCCTTCTGAATACCGAATGAAATAAGTCATAAAGGAAGGCAAGGTTACAGCTCAGCCCTGCGCATATGCTGTTTGGCCCTCCGGCGCCAGCCCCATCCGGACAGCCTTTGTCCCTGCGGCGGAGAGGTGTTCGCTGGTACACACTCGCGTTTGACTAAAAACGTAACGGTACATAACGAACCAAAAGACGGTTCGTAAGTACCGACGTT
>USKC01000323.1 GCA_900555195.1 uncultured Lachnospiraceae bacterium | reverse complement strand
TTATAGAGCATCTCGCTCCACATCCCGTTCACCTGCCGGCCGAACCCGGATTCGATAAAATTTCCAAATATGTCTCTGCTTACCGGTTCTTTGGTCCATTTTCCGGAAACTTTTAATTTCGCCATATAGTCCCTCCTGTTTATCCCCTTGCTTATGCTTTCTTTTACCCCTTAACAGCGCCGCTGGTAATTCCGGCAATGATATGTTTCTGCATAATAATATAAAAAATGGTAATCGGTACTAGTACAATCACCATCGTACACAGCATAGTCGTCCAGTTGTTTGAAAACTCTCCTACCCCCTTATATACCTCCATGATCAGCGTAAAGTTCTCAGAGGAACCCACGAACAGATACGGAAGCATGAAATCATTCCAGATCCACATCACGTCAAAGATCATGATGGTAATGGTCACCGGCTTAATCAGTGGAAACACGATCCGCCAGAATACGCGGAACGGCCCGCAGCCGTCGATAAACGCCGCATCCTCCAGATCCCTGGGCACCGTCCCCAGGAAGCCCTGATACATGAACATGGCGAAATTGCACCAGCTGGAATACAAGACGATCATCCCCCCCACGCTGTTGGTAAGGTTCAGGCTGCTCATCAGTTTGAACAGAGGGATCATCGTGGTCTGGACCGGCACCATGAACCCCACCAGGAAGTAGATGAACAGCACTTTGGTCACCTTATTTTTTCTCCGCGTAATCGTGTATGCGGCCATGGAGCCGAAAAGGATAATGATTGCGACGGAAATCACCGTAATCACCACGGAATTCCGCAGGCTGCTCAAAAAATTAATGGTATCGAACGCTTTCCTGTAATTATCCAGGGTAAAACTGGCTCCCGGGAGGGAAAGCGGGGAAAAGGTCGCCTCTCGGGACGGTTTGAATGTATTTACAATCAGATAATAGAAGGGAATGAAATATACGGCACACAGGCACAGCATCAGCGCTTCCTCTATATAGCTTTTCCAGCTCCGTTTTGCCCTTTTCATTCTTCAACCTCCCTTCCCTTCATCAGTCTCAACTGAATAATGCTGACGATCATGATGAAAATAAAGAATACCGCAGACATAGCTGTGGCCTTCCCATAGCTCTTTTCCACAAAGCCTGTCTTAATGATGATATGGGAAATGAACGTGGTAGCGGTTCCGGGGCCCCCGCTCGTCAACGCAAATGGCAGGTCGTATACCTTCAGGGCGCCCGTCAGCAAAAGCATGACGCTCACCGTCATGGCAGAAGCGAGCATCGGGAAGGTGATATACCGGAACAGCTGCCAGCCCGACGCGCCGTCTATAATAGCCGCTTCATAATATTCCAGCGGAATGCTCTGCAGCCGCGCAAGATAAATGCAGGCATGCCAGCCGACGGTTGCCCACAGGCCCACCAGGACGACGGAGAACATGGCCAGCTTCGGATCCGCCAGCCATAGCAGGGGTTTGATCCCAAGAAGCTCCAGGAACTGGTTCATCGCTCCGGAAGCCGTCGGCGACAGGATATAGGACCACAGATAACCTAGGATAAGCGAGCTAGGAACCGACGGGAAAAAGAACACCGCCCGCTGAAAATTCTTTGTTTTCATCTTGGAATTGAGCACAAGGGAAAGAGGGATGGAAAAAAGAGTCACCAGCAGGGGAAATACAATCGCATAAAAACATGTATTTATCAGCGCCGCCCGCATGGACCGGTCGCTGAATATATTTTTATAATTTTCCAGCCCTGTCAGATTCAGATCCCGCATCACTCCCCCGTCCCAGTCCGTAAAAGACAGATAGACAGTCTGCACCAGCGGAACAATGGTCAAAACCGTGTACGCAATCAGGGCAGGCAGTATAAAGCCTATATAAGGCAGTTCTTTTTTGATTTTCGTATACACCTTCTCACCTCGCTTGAAAATTTCCTGGCCGACGCTTTCAGTATGAAGAAAGCCCCGGCCAGAAAGCATTCCAGTTATATTCTATTTGCCGCTTTGTCCGGGGCTCTATTCGCTAAGCGCATCCAGCCCCAGCTCCGCATTCTTGGCATCCAGACGCTTCGGAACGTTGTCAATCGTGTCCGCCCCGGTCAGAACGTCCTGAATCGCCGTGTTGAACTCTTCCATTATGGCCGCCGAATTCTCCCATTCAATCTGGGCGAGGTAGAAATCTCCATCAACCGTCTGTTCAATATATTTATCATACAGAGGATCCATCTCATAATCGATGCCGTCCACAACAATCGCTCTTCCTGTCAGGTCATGATAGGTAAGCAAGTTTTCTTCCCTGGTCATGAACTCGATAAACTTCAGGGCTTCTTCCTGATGTTCGGAGGTGGAACTTACCGAAAAGCCGGGATCCACAGCGCCGCCCAGGATCACATTCCCTTCTTTATCCGCAAGAGGGAACGTATCGAAGTTCACGCCAAGTTCCCTGTATGTGGCCAGATCCCAGGGGCCGCAGCTGATCATCGCCACCTGTCCGGAAGCGAACATGCTCTGAAGCTGTTCTCCCGACAGGCCCATGCTCAAGTTGCTGTACAGGCCGGAGGCCACCATATCGTCATACCAGATCTGCAAAGGCTCCGTATAATACTGTTCAAACGTGGCGGTTCCTTCATTGATCTCCTGATCCGCATTCGGATTTTGGCTGATTACCATGCTCTGGTACAGGCTCTGGCAGAGGTCACGCTCATTTCCCTGGCTGTTCGCATAAGGCTCAATGCCGTTATCCCTGAATACCCGGCAGGCTTCCACAAACTCGTCCCAGGTAGTAGGCACTTCAACGCCGTACTCCTCAAACAGATCCACATTATAGAAGATCGCTCCGGTCCAGGCCAGCGGGGCAAAAGCATATACTTCACCATCGGCGCCGTAGGTCGCTGCCGTCCGCTCTTCAATCCTGTCAAAAATCTCCATATCGCTTAGGTCAAGCGCCAGCTGTCTGTCGACTACTTCCTTTTTATTCTCCGCACAGGTGAAGAACAGATCCGTCATCTCTTCAGAGGCGGAAAGGATCAGGAATTTCTCCACATATTCCGTTACCGGAGGAACATACTGCAGGTCGATCGTTATATTCGGGTTTTCCGCTTCAAAGGCCTCAATAAAGTCCCCCATCGTCTCCTCGTTATACCAGGACAGGAACGTGAGCGTCACTTCTTCTCCGCTCCCGCTGTCCGCAGCTTCCTGCGCCGCTTCCGTCTGAGCTGCTTCCGTCTGCGCGGAATCTGCCTGCGCATCTTCAGACGCTGCCGCCTGGGTAGATGCCGTCTGTTCAGCGGATGTCTCAGAAGACGTACTTGTACATCCGGCCAGAAGGCTTGCGCCGAGAATGGCCGCCATAATAACAGATGTTATTTTTCTTTTCATGTAAACCCTCCCTGATTTCTCATATCCAATGATCAGTTACCGACCCGTCAAGGTTCCTCCTTCCCAATACCCTTCGCCGCACATCACCCGTTCCTCACCTTCCCTCCATGTACCTTCTCGTAAAGGAACCATCAACCGATCTGGTTTCAGTTTACAGAATATGGAAATGAAAGAAAATGAAGAAAACTCTCCCCTTTTTGATAAATAATCCGATCCGGATGCGGATAAAATGTCAACGGAAGGGAGGCCCCTTGCTCATGGGAGGCCGTCTCTGCCCCGCCTGTCCCCCTCTTCGGCCATCCCCTTCTTTTTGCGGGGACGCTCTCGCTCCGCCAAAAACGCAGCGGTACATAACGCGCCAAAGGACGGCGCGTAAGTGCCGGCGTTTTTGGAGGCCCGCGCAAAAAGAAGGGGATGGCCGAAGAGGGGGACAGG
>USKC01000322.1 GCA_900555195.1 uncultured Lachnospiraceae bacterium | reverse complement strand
ATGATCTGCCCGTAGCGGTGGGAATCCTGGTCTCTCAGGGATTGATCCTGCAGAAAGATGTGGAGGATATTCTGATTGTGGGGGAGCTGGGGCTGAATGGGCAGCTGCGCCCGGTGAGAGGGATCCTGCCCATTGTGCTGAAGGCGCGCAGGGAAGGGATCGCGGGCTGTATTCTGCCGGAAGAAAATATGGAAGAAGCGCGCTTGGTGGAAGGGATTCGCCTGGCCGGAGTCTCGGACCTGGCTCTGCTTCCCGGCCTTCTGAACGGCCAAACGCTGTGGAAAGAGCAGCAGGCGGAAAAACGGGGACGGGAGGAAAAGACAGAGAAGGGGCCGGGGATGGATTTTGGCCAGGTGAGCGGGCAGGAAGCCGCTAAAAGGGCGGCCATGGCAGCGGCAGCCGGTTTTCATCATCTGCTCATGGTGGGGCCGCCCGGGAGCGGGAAAACCATGATAGCCCGCTGCATTCCTTCCATCCTGCCGCCCCTGTCGGAGGAAGAGCAGCTGGAAACTGCAGCGATATACAGCGTTGCGGGAGAATCCGCGGGAAAGCTCCTCGCGGATCGGGCACGGCCATTCGTTGCGCCTCATCATACGGCGAGCGCCCGGGCGCTTGTGGGAGGAGGAGGGGTGCCCAGGCCGGGCGCGGTCAGTCTGGCCCATCTGGGCGTGCTGTTTTTGGACGAGCTGACTGAGTTTTCTGGCAAAACCTTGAATCTGCTCAGACAGCCGCTGGAGGAGAGGGAAGTGCGCATCGCGAGAAGCAGCGGAACATACTGCTACCCTGCGGATTTCATGATGGTTGCGGCCATGAACCCCTGTCCCTGCGGATATTATCCGGACAGGAACCGCTGCAGATGTGCTCCGCAGCAGATTCGCCGGTATTTGTCCCGGATTTCAGGGCCGATTCTGGATCGGATGGACATCTGCACAGAGGTGGACCGGGTGGAATTCTCTGAATTGATGGATGCGGGCAGTCAGACGAGGACAGACAGCTTGAGAATGGACAGCCAAAGCATGCGGGACAAGGTCCTGGAGGCCAGGGAGCGGCAGGAGAAGCGGTTTCGGGGAACGCAGGTGGCATATAATTCCCGGATGGGCAGAGAAGAAATTCGCAGATATTGCAGCCTGGGGCTGGAGGAACACAGATATTTGGAACAACTGTTTGAGCGGCTGGGGCTGACCGCCCGTTCCTGCCACCGCCTGCTGCGCGTGGCGCGTACCTTGGCTGATCTGGAAGGAGAAGAGCGGATTGGCAAGCTGCAGATTGGAGAAGCGGCCTGTTACAGGCTGGCGGAAGATAAATACTGGAAAGGATGACAGGTGGAGGGGAATCAAAGAGAACGGGAATTTTCCCACTGGTTATGTAATATAGAAGGAATAGGACGGCTTACAGCGAGAAAACTGCTGAGGATGGCGGGAAGCGCGCAGGGCGTGTATGAAATGCGGGAAGAGGAACTGGCCAAAGTCCTTTCCCAAGAACAGCTGAAGCGCTTCCTGGAAGCCAGAAGGGCAGGAGGCGTGGCAGAAGCCTACAGAGAACTGGAAAGAAAGGGGATCCGCCACTATCCGGCGTCTGACCCGCTCTATCCGTCCCGGCTGCTGGAGATACCGGACAGACCGGAGGGGCTGTATGTGAAGGGAAATCTTCCGGAGGAGGCGGTCCCAGCGGTGGCCCTGATCGGGGCGAGAGTCTGCTCGGAATATGGCGCCTATCTGGCCAGACGCTTTGCGGCGGCATTTGCAGAGGCGGGAGTGAATGTGATCAGCGGCCTTGCGCGGGGAATTGACGGGATCGGGCAGCGCTCAGCGCTGGATCACGGAGGGGCGACTTACGGCGTGCTCGGCTGCGGGCCGGATATCTGCTACCCTGAAGAGAACCGGGATATCTATGAACGGTTGGCGAAGGCGGGAGGGATCCTGTCGGAATATCCGCCGGGAACCAGGCCCAGGAGCGGGCTGTTCCCGCAAAGGAACCGGATCATCAGCGGCCTTGCAGACGCAGTTGTGGTGATTGAAGCCAGAGAAAAGAGCGGAACCTTCATCACCGTGGATATGGCTCTGGAACAGGGAAGGGAGGTCTTTGCCGTGCCGGGGCGCGTTACGGATCGGTTAAGCAGCGGATGCAACCGCCTGATCCGGCAGGGAGCGGGGATGGCGCTGGGCCCTGATGATGTGCTGGAAGAGCTGGCCCGGAGGCGAATGGAATTTGCAAAACAGGGAAAAGGAGCGGAGCCATCCATGGACACGCAGGAAAATAAAAGGGGAAGAAAGGAAACGAACCGAGATGCGCGTCCGGCCGAAGAGACCGGATACGTCCGGCATATCCTGGACTGCCTGGATTTTCTGCCGCTGTCAGCCGGCCAGATTCAGGAGCGCATGGCGGCGAAGGGAATCTGTCTGCCGCTTCCGGTTCTCATGCAGGGACTTCTGGAACTTTCCCTGGAAGGACGCTGCGGGCAGGATGGGGGATATTATTACAGAATATAGAGAATGCCCATCGGAGGAAACGGAACGGTTCAGGCTGCCCATAGGGAACAGCGGCGCAGTAGCTGATTCCCACAGGCGGCCTGAACTGCTGCGGAAACCTTTTTTTTTTATAAAATTCCTTGCCACGGCAGAAAATATGGTGTATAGTGATTCACGATTGCTGGTAACTCGGCATTGTGAAGAGTAAGGAGATAAAAGTCTGTATGGCAAAATATCTTGTAATAGTGGAATCGCCTGCAAAAGTGAAGACGATTAAGAAGTTCTTGGGCCCCAATTATGAGGTGGCCGCCAGCAACGGCCATGTCCGGGATTTGCCCAAAAGCAAATTGGGAATAGACGTGGAACATGATTATGAACCGAAGTATATCACGATCCGCGGAAAAGGGGATATCCTTGCCAACCTGCGCAAGGAAGTGAAGAAGGCTGAGAAGATTTATCTGGCGACGGACCCTGACCGGGAAGGGGAAGCGATCTCGTGGCACCTGATGGAAGCCCTGAACCTGAAGAACAGCGGGAAAAAGGTATACCGGATCACATTTAACGAAATCACCAAGAACGCGGTGAAGGAATCGCTGAAGCATCCGAGAGAAATCGATATGGACCTGGTGGATGCACAGCAGGCCAGAAGGGCGCTGGATCGGATGGTGGGCTATCGGATTTCCCCGCTTCTGTGGTCCAAGGTGAAGAGAGGGCTTTCTGCCGGACGCGTGCAGTCTGTCGCCCTGCGCATGATCTGCGACAGAGAGGACGAAATCGCGGCCTTCATTCCGGAGGAATACTGGACGCTGGATGCATCTTTCCAGATTCCGGGAGAGCGCAAGCTGCTTACCGCAAAATATTATGGCACCGCATCGGGCAAGGCAGAACTGAAAAGCAAGGCGGATGTGGAGCGCGTGGAAGCGGAACTGAAGGACGCCGACTATCAGGTGGCGGAGGTAAAGAGAGGGGAACGGACCAAAAAGCCGCCGCTGCCTTTTACCACTTCCACGCTCCAGCAGGAAGCGAGCAAGGTCCTGAACTTCTCCACCCAGAAAACCATGCGGCTTGCCCAGCAGCTGTATGAAGGAGTCGATATCAAGGGAAACGGTACGGTGGGTGTGATCACCTATCTGCGTACGGATTCCACGAGAGTATCGGAAGAAGCGGAGCATCAGGCCGCACTTTATATAGAAGAAAAATATGGCGCCCAGTACGCGGGCGAGCGGACGGAAGTGAAGAAGGGGACGCAGAAAATACAAGATGCGCATGAGGCGATCCGCCCGACGGATATCGCCCGCACGCCTCTGGAACTGAAAG
>USKC01000321.1 GCA_900555195.1 uncultured Lachnospiraceae bacterium | reverse complement strand
GGATGACCCCCCGTCCGATTACACAGCAGCCGGTCACAGCTGGCCGGCTGCCGTTCCTTTATTTATAGCCGTCATTCCCGTGGGAATCAATCCGTATGGTACATTTCCTCATAATATTTCTGATAATCGCCGCTGGTCACATTGCGCATCCAGTCTTCATGCTCAAAATACCAGGCGATGGTCTTCCGGATCCCTTCCGCAAACATGGTCTCCGGCTCCCAGCCGATCTCGGCGCGGATCTTGTCCGGCGCAATGGCATACCTGCGGTCATGTCCCTTGCGATCCTCCACATAGGTGATCAGTCCCTCATTGATATGTGCCTTCCTGGGATCAGAATCCGGAAGCATCTCACGCAGGGTATCCAGGATGATATGGATAATTTCAATATTCTGCTTTTCATTATGGCCGCCGATATTATAGGTCTCGAACAGCCTGCCCTTCTCCTGCACCATATCAATGGCCTTGGCATGATCCTCCACATAGAGCCAGTCACGCACATTTTTCCCATCGCCGTATACCGGAAGCTTCTTTCCATGCAGGGCGTTGTTGATGATGAGCGGGATCAGCTTCTCCGGGAACTGATAAGGGCCATAGTTGTTGGAGCAGTTGGTAATGTTCGCCGGGAAATGATAGGTGTCCATATACGCCTTTACCAGCATGTCCGACCCCGCCTTGCTGGCGGAATAAGGGCTGTGCGGCGCATAGGGCGTGGTCTCGTAAAAATATTCTCCTTCCTCTTCCAGAGAACCGTACACTTCATCCGTGGAAACGTGAAGGAATCTCTTGCCCTCCTGAAAGCTTCCGTCCGCTTTCTGCCAGGCCGTCTTTGCGCAGTTGAGCATCACCGCAGTTCCCAGCACATTGGTTCTCACAAATACCTCCGGATCGCGGATGCTGCGATCCACATGGCTCTCTGCCGCGAAATGCACCACCCGGTCGATCTCATTCTCCGCAAAAATCTTCTCAATAGCCGCCTTATCGCAGATATCCGCCCGGATAAATGTGTAGTTCGGCCTATCTTCCACGTCCTTCAGGTTTTCCAGGTTTCCCGCATAAGTGAGGGCATCCACATTGATGATGCGGATGGAAGAATCATATTTCCGGAACATATAATGGATATAATTGGAACCGATAAAACCGGCCCCGCCAGTCACCAAATAGGTTCTCATTTCTTTTCTCCTTATTTTATCATTGTTATTCAGTATAACATATTCTGGCTGACTTTACCAACCCCTAATCTGCACCCGGACAAATCCATTGTTACAATTCAGCCTTTGGCTGAATTGTAACGGCATCCGGCCATTCCAATCGCTCCGCGATAGGCCGGATGCCCATGCTTGGGGAACCAGGTGTCACAGACGAGGGAGATGGAACGGCATGCCGCAGAAAAAGCTTGCAGCCATCTGGGCCAGGGAGCTGAATTCTTCCCTCGCCAGCATGTCGGCGACCTGCGTGCGGGTGTAGAATGCTGCAGCGATTTCTTCATTTTCTGAAGCCCGAACATTTATGCTGCCGCCGGCCTCGAGGAATACCAGGCGAATGCTTACATCCGAAAAACCTGCAGATGAATAAGAAGAAGGAAGGATCGCCCGAATATGCTTCACTTGAAGGCCGGTTTCCTCCATCAGTTCTCTTCTGGCACATTCTTCTGCGCTTTCTGTTCCTTCCAGAAGGCCGGAGCACAGGCCATATATGGGCTTGTTCAAACTCATGCGGAATTCCCGAAGGAGCAGCAGCTTTTCTTCCTGAAATGCGACAATGGCGATTCCGCTGCTGCGCCCGGCAATATCGCCGGGGGATTCGAGATTCTGGCGGCTGACGATTTCAAAGCGTTTCCGGCGTCCGGCTCTGTTTTCATAAGTGAGTTCATAGTTGTGCAGGTAGGTACCTTCATGCACTTTTTTCATTTCCAGAAGCTTCATCCCTCTTCCGCCCTTCCTGCCGCCATCTGTTCGCGAAGCGGCTTTCTGACTTTTTTCCGGGTGAGCTCCACCAGGCCCAGCGGCGTCATGTCGATCACTGCAGCCTTGATCGGATCCTTTTTCAGTTCCAAAGCCAGAAGGTGCATCAGTTCCTTTTCATCTTCTTTTCTTTCCATATTGATGAAATCCACAAGGATAATGCCGGAAAGATTGCGCAGGCGCAGCTGTCTCGCAATTTCAACAGCAGCCTCTGCATTAATCAGGCGAAAGGTATCGCGGGCTGCTTTTTTCCCGATATATTTTCCTGAATTCACATCAATGACCGTCAGCGCTTCCGTGGGTTCGATGACCAGATATCCGCCGGATTTCAGCCATACGCGCCGCTCAAAGGCTTCCTTTCTCTTGGAGGCAAGATTGTACAGGCCAGAAAGGGAAAGGGATGGATCCGCATAATAGCGAAGCCTGGACAGCTCCATTGGATAATTTTGTTCCAGGAATTCTTTCAGTTCCTGATACAGGGCGAGGTCATCCGTTACGATCTCTTCAAATTGGTCATGTCTGGTATCCCTTATATCCGTTAGCCAGGCAGGCAGAGGACGGTAAAGGCAGCTGTAGCAGGTGCGCATGGCGCAATAGCTGCGGATCTTCTCCAGTCTGCCCACCAGGCTTTGGATCTCTTCGATCAAAGGGGCATATTCCGTCAATTCTCCCGCATTCGTGCGTATAATCAGGCTGCATCCTTTTAAGAGATCCGAATCATCAAACGCATCATGGAGACAATTTTCCAAAGATGTGCGCATTTCTGGCTCAAACTGAAACCGGCCTGTGCCATTCGCTAGGAAAGCCACCGCATATCGTCCGGAAATGGAAATCTCTGTGGTGAGAACCGGTTCTTTGGTGGATACGGCCTCTCTGGCTACCTGAACGAGGATCTCATCGCCTGCCAGAATCCTGCCGTCATATTTCCGGTTCAGCAAGGCTGCATCCTTCATCCCCGTAAGCGGAAGAAAAGCGCGCTCTCCTTTTGAAAGTTCCACGAACGCAGCCCGGATATTGGACGCCACATTCATAACCTTTCCAATATAAATACTGCCCAGGCAGATGCTGGCCTGCGCAGGTTCCTCCGCAGCCGGATATGCGTTCATCTCCATCAAACGCCCTTTCACAAGCAGCATGGTGAGGATCAGTCCCTTTTCCCGCATCACAATCAGCCTGGAGCCCATCGCTTCTTTTTTTGCATCTTTTTCCCTTACAGAAGCTGTCAAAACGTTTCCCCCACATCACTTAACGGGATCAGGCGTCTTTCCTGGCCTGTCCCTGCATTGGTATAAGTCTCTTCCCGCGTAACCTTCCAAGAGGCAAAAGGCGGAACCGGCTGCCCCGCATAATCACACAGCGCGCCGAGCAGCGCCATGGGCTTAATATTGCCTGCGCTGCTGGCGTCCACCAGCATCTCCAGCATTCCATCCGGCCGCATCCAAAGTTCATAGATCCCTGGTCGGATATCCACCGTAAGGCTGCCCTTCTTGGTCTGCTTTACAACCTGGATTTCATCCTGCGCAAGAAAACCGGGGATCGCCTCTGCCAGCCTTTCAAAGAAAATGTCCCTATCCAGAGCGGGACCGCCTTCCTCTTCCTCCTTCAGGCAGAGCGTATAACGGGCTGCCGCAACGCTGGCCATGGCATTTCCCGCATCCGCAGGCAAAAGGCGGACATCCAGTACTTCGATCCCGGGCGCGCAGGCAGCGTTCAGCCTGCGCATCATCTCCGCCGCATCCATGTCCCCGAAGGTGTCCGGGTCAGAAGGAACTCTCATCGGGAGCCCCACATGCGTCCCTTCATCTTTGCGGGTGTGTACTTCTATATCCATATA
>USKC01000320.1 GCA_900555195.1 uncultured Lachnospiraceae bacterium | reverse complement strand
TGTGCTGGAAGTAAAGGCCAGCGGGTACCAATATGCGGAATATTACCATATTGACAAGATGACGGGACAGAGGGCAGAACTGAAAGATCTGTTCCGGACGGACGCAGATTATGTGACCGCGATCAGCGACAACATAAAGGAGCAGATGAGAGAACAGATGGCGGCGGATGAGGGAAAGATCTATTACCTGGACAGCGCCGATATGCCGGACTCGGATTTTGATGCGATTGCTGCGGATCAGGACTTTTATTTCGATGAATCCGGCCAAATCGTGATATCCTTTGACGAATATGAGGTTGCACCTGGATATATGGGAGCGGTGACCTTCACGATCCCGAAGGAAGTCACCGATCCGCTCCGGATAAACGGATAAACAACGGACACCGTACGGAAGAAGCGGCTGTTTCTAATCGGCTGCATGTAAAAAAATCTCCGGCCTGGGCGCAGTCACCATCCAGCTTTGCCCCGCCTGGGCCGCTGTCAGGAGCCTGCCTGAGATGCCTTGCCCTTCCTTTGCAGGCAAGGGCGTCTCGGGCAGGCTTCCGGCAGCGGCCCGAGCGGGGCAAAGCTGAGTTACCTATGCACCGTTTTTTACGGCCGGTTTTTGAAGTGCTTGCGGGGGAAATAGGTGTGTGCTATAATAAAAAAGGCAAAAAGGAGGAAGGTTCGTATGGAATTCTTACTGTTAATGGGAGGAATGCTGCTGATTATTATTGTGGCAGTGGTGGTAGCGGCTGTGAGCGCGGTGGTGTCCGGCGTTGCGGCAAGCGAGGACGAAGAAGAATAGGAATGTTTGCCTTTTGCACGGCATATTCTGCCAGAAACACGGAAAGAGGCTGCGGATGGCGGATCAGACAATTATATATTCCTCGATAGCTCAATGGTAGAGCACTCGGCTGTTAACCGAGTTGTTGCAGGTTCGAGCCCTGCTCGGGGAGCTTCGGAACGAAAGGCGGTTTGATAGGCTCCTATCAGACCGTTTTGCATATCCGGATGAAAAGGAAAAATGAAAAGGAGAGTATAGAGGATGGGCAATTTACAGGAACTGGAACCGAAGGAGGTTTTCCGGTATTTTGAAGAGATCAGCAGGATCCCGCGCGGCTCCGGAAATGTGGGGCAGATCAGCGATTACCTTGTGGATTTTGCGAAAAAGAGAGGGCTTTTTTATACACAGGATGCGGTAAAAAATGTGGTGATCATCAAGGAAGCTTCTGCCGGATATGAGGAAGAAGAGCCGATCCTGCTGCAGGGACACATGGATATGGTGGCCGTGAAGAAGCCCGGCTGCCCGAAGGACATGACAAAGGAAGGACTGGATCTGAAAGTGGATGGGGACTTCCTTTATGCGGAAGGAACCAGCCTTGGCGGAGATGACGGGATCGCTGTGGCTTATGCTCTTGCGCTTCTGGATTCCCAGACGATTGAACATCCCAGGCTGGAGGTTGTCATCACGGTGGATGAGGAGACCGGGATGGAGGGCGCCAACGCCATAGATCTGTCCATGTGCCGGGCCCGCAGAATGCTGAATTTGGACAACGAAGAGGAAGGCGTGCTGCTCACCAGCTGCGCGGGCGGAGCCAGAATACATGGCACGCTTGCAGGAAAGCGGGAAAGAAGAAGCGGCCGTCTGATTGAGATTGGCATAGAAGGGCTGCTTGGAGGCCATTCAGGAGCGGAAATAGACAAAGGACGCGCGAATGCAAATGTGCTGATGGGCCGTCTGCTCCGGCTGGGCAGGAAAAAAACAGAACTGCAGCTCCTGTCCGTTGAGGGGGGCAGCGCGGATAACGCGATCCCTTCCGCCTGCCATGCATCTGTGTGCGTACAGGACGCAGGCTGTGTGATACAGGCGGCAGAGGAATTGGAAGCCGCTGTGAAAAAAGAATATGCGGCGACTGATGCGGGGATTCATTTCCAAATTCAGGAGAAGGAAGAGGGAGACTGGGAAGTCTTCTCACAGGATATGACGGACAGGGCCATCCGGATCCTGTACCTTGCGCCGAACGGCATTCAAAGAATGAGCGCGGATATTCCCGGACTGGTGCAGACATCCCTTAACCTGGGCATTCTGAAAACGGAAGAGGAAAAAATCGGTTTTGACTATTCCGTACGCAGCAGCATGGGCAGTGAGAAAGAGACGATCATAGACCGCGTATGCCTTCTCCTGTCCTCCCAGGGCGCTTCTTATGAGGTCTCGGGAGAATATCCCGCCTGGGAATATCGTCAGGAATCCCCGCTCAGGGAAAAGATGGTGGCCGTATATGAGAGGCTGTATGGCCAGGCGCCCCGCATTGAGGCGATCCATGCGGGCCTGGAATGCGGCATCCTGGCAGGAAAGATTCCCGGCCTGGACTGCGTATCCATAGGACCGGATATGCGGGACATTCATACGCCCGAAGAGAAGTTGAGCATCTCTTCCACAAAGCGGGTATGGGAATATATTCTGGAAGTACTGAAGAAATAGTGGGGAAAAGACGGATGATTTTATTTCAATGCGATTATAATGAAGGCGCGCACCCCAAGATCCTGGAAAGGCTGGCGGCTGCCAATATGGAGCAGACGCCGGGCTACGGGGAGGATGCGCATTGCGCGCATGCTGCGGAACTGATCCGCAGAGCCTGCGAGGATGATACGCTGGCGGTGCATTTCCTGGTGGGAGGAACCCAGACGAACATGACGGTGATCGACGCGGCCCTGCGCCCCCATCAAGGGGTGATTGCGGCACAGAGCGGCCATATCAACGTGCATGAGACCGGCGCTGTGGAATCCCTGGGACATAAAGTGCTTGCTGTCAGCCAAAAGGACGGCAAACTGTCCGCTGCCCAGGTGGAAGAACTATGCCTGGCACATCTGCGGGATGCTTCTTTTGAGCATATGGTTCAGCCCAAGATGGTATATATATCCAATCCAACAGAGTATGGAACTTTATACAGCCGGGATGAGATGGAGGAACTCGGCAGGGTCTGCAGAAAATATGGCCTGTATCTGTTCCTGGACGGCGCACGGCTGGGATATGGACTGGCAGCCTGTGACAATGAACTGGATCTGCCTTTCCTGGCGCGCACCTGCGATGTATTTTATATTGGAGGAACCAAAGTCGGAGCCCTGTTCGGTGAAGCGGTGGTGATTTCCAATGAGGAATTGAAAACGGATTTTCGATATCTCATCAAGCAAAAAGGAGCAATGCTGGCCAAGGGATGGCTGCTGGGAATTCAGTTCGAAACTCTTTTCGAAGGGAATCTGTATCTGGAGATTTCAAAGCATGCGATCGATCTGGCGGAGAAACTGCGCAAGGCATTTGCGGATGCGGGGTATCCATTTCTGGTACAAAACCGTACAAATCAGATTTTTCCGATCCTTCCGGACGAGACGCTGAAGAGACTGGAAAAGGACTATGGATTCTGTTATCAGGAAAGAGTGGATGCACAGCACAGTGCGGTACGCTTTTGTACAAGTTGGGGGACAAAGGAGGAGAATGTGGACAGGCTGATACATGATTTGAAGGAAGGATCATGATCAGGCCTGCGACAGCATTCCTGTTATGTGGACAGGCGGCTGCTTCATCTGAAGAAGGGAGAAACTGCGCTCCCTTCTCTTTTTTTATCGTAGAAACAATATAAGGCATAACGATAAGAACTTTTTTTGCGGTAAATAGAAACATATAGTTACTAAAAAGCCATTCAGGGCACCTGTATGATATTAAGGAAATCTGGAAAAAAATGGATACAGGGGGAGATGGAATGGTGCAATCGGAAGTTCTTATCCAAATCGGAAGAAGATTATACGATCAAAGGAAGAAGA
>USKC01000319.1 GCA_900555195.1 uncultured Lachnospiraceae bacterium | reverse complement strand
TACCTGGAGAAGTGTGCACAGCTGGCGCCCGGGATCGCCGGATACGGACAGGGCATCCAGTCCCTTTCCGAACTGCAGGACGAGATTGAGCGCTGTATAAGGGGCGGAAGAGTAGATGACTATGCCAGCAAAACCCTGCACAGTATCAGGCAAAAAGAAGAACAGACACAGGCGCAGATCCGGATGAAGCTGGAGAACCTGCTCAGAAGTTCAAAGGCCTGCTTCAGCGAGAATTTTGTATCCATGAGAAACGGACATTATACGCTGCCGGTGAAAAAAGAGTATAAAAACAAAGTTCCGGGCAGCGTGATTGATACCTCATCCACCGGGGCCACACTTTTTATAGAACCGGATGCGGCGTCAAAACTCAGGGAAGAGCTGGAACGGCTCAAGCTAGAGGAAGAGAATGAAGAGCGGATCATTTTGTATACGCTGTCTGCTATGGTGGGAGAAGAAAGCGCCCACATTTCCATGAACCTGGATTATATGGAAGAACTGGATTATATCTTCTCGAAAGGAAAGCTGAGCGCGCGTATGGATGGAATCGCGCCCTCTTTAAATACGGATCGAAGGATCTACATCCGAAACGGAAGGCACCCGCTTCTGGAAAAGGAGAAAACGGTCCCGTTAAATATTTTATTCGGAGAAAACATCAGAGGCGTGATTATAACCGGCCCGAACACCGGAGGAAAGACGGTGGCCATCAAGACGGTAGGGCTGCTGTCCGTGATGGCTCAGTGCGGCCTTCACGTTCCCTGTGAAGAAGCGGATCTGGCGATGAACGCAGAAGTATTCTGCGATATTGGAGATGGGCAGAGCATATCGGAGAATTTATCGACGTTTTCTTCCCATATCAAGAACGTGATTCGGATTCTGGAGCGGGCGGATGAAGAGAGCCTGGTGCTGATGGATGAACTGGGGAGCGGAACGGATCCGGCAGAAGGAATGGGTATTGCGGTTGCGGTATTGGAAGAACTCAGAAGGCGGGGGTGCCTGTTCCTTGTTACCACCCATTACCCGGAAGTAAAGGAATACGCACAGAGACAGGAGGGCGTGATAAACGCGCGGATGGCCTTTGATAAAGAGAGCCTGCGGCCATTGTACCGGCTGGAACTGGGAGAGAGCGGGGAAAGCTGCGCCTTTTATATCGCGCAGAGGCTTGGAATGTCAAAAGAACTTCTGGAACGCGCAAGGAGAGCCGCTTATCAGGATAAGAAACCCGAAAGAGGAAAGCGGCAGCAGTCTTTGCACAATTCTACGGAAGGGAAAATGGCGTTTCCGAAAGAAAAGACGCTTCCCCGTAAGAAAGAGAATCCTTCCTCATCTGCAAAAAAACCTTCCCGCATCAGGCGTGCGGAGGAAATGGGAGAGAAGAAGAGAAAACAGGAGGAAATTGCGAATAAATTCAGCATGGGAGACAGTGTAATGGTCTATCCTGAGAAAAAGCTGGGAATTGTATTCACCAGTGCCAATGAAAGAGGGGAAGTAGGAGTCCAGATCCAAAAGAAAAAGAGCTATGTCAGCTATAAGCGGCTGAAGCTTCAGGTAGCTGCGAAGGAAATGTATCCTCCGGATTATGATTTCTCCATCATTTTTGATACGGTGGAAAACAGAAAGGCGAGACATGCAATGGAACGAAAGCATGTGCCAGGCCTGGAAATCCGGCAGGATGGGCCGGTTTAAGCAAGCAGGGGAGAGAGACCGATTGATCGGGTTCTCTCCCCCTTCTGTTGGTGCCAGGATCGATTGATTGCAGCCTTAACGGACGTTCTGTAAGGATTTTATTCATCCGCCGGCTTGGAGATCTCTTCCAGGCCGCATTCCGTCAGCCGCAGCAGGCGGCTGCAGACCTGGGAGATATATTTCCGGTCATGGGAGACGCTGATAATGGCGCCCGGAAAATCCTGAAGGACCTGTCGGATGACCGGCCCTGAGAGCGGAGAAAAATTGCGTGTCGGCTCGTCCAGGATCAGACAGTTGGTTCCTTCCAGACTCATTTTCAGAAACAAAAGCTTGGCTTTCTGGCCTCCTGAAAGCTCCTGGATGGGATGGTTCATTTCATCGGCTGTATAACGCATGCTTCCCAGATAGGTTCGTATCCGTGTGCGCTCTTCCTTGTCTCCGGTCCGGGTCAGATAGTCCACAGGCGTCCGCTTCAGATCCAGGAGTTCTTCGTAATCCTGAGGCATATAGGAAACCTTCAGATCCTGCCGTGGCAATAACGCTTGTGCGATCTGCCTGAGCAGTGTGGTTTTACCCACTCCGTTTCTGCCGACGATACATATCTTCTCCGGCCCGGTTACACGCAGCGAAATGGGACCGGAAAGCTGTCTGGACATGGGGGAGGAAGCCCCGTTGCTTGACCTGGCAACCAGTGCATCGCAATGGTAATCCAGGACAATCTTGCCGCGCGGAAGTTCAGCTTCGGGTTCGATTTTCAGAAAGATCGCTTTTTCCATGTCCGGAAGCTGGGTCATTTCTCCCTTTTCCCGTTCAAACCGATGTTCCTGGCTCTTCACCGCTTTCATTTTTTTCTTCAGGAGCCTTCCTCCGTGCGGATCCTGCCGGGAAATGTTGTTTTGCATGGTTTCCACTTTCTGCTCGATTTGGCGGAAACGGGCCATCTGTTTATCATATTCTCTGCGTTCATTGCGGGCCTGCTGTTCCTGGCGGGCAAATGCATCTTCACGCCTGCTGATATATTCCGGATAGGGCATCCGCGCAATGGTGTGCCGGGGCTTCGTCTTTCTCATGATCTGCTCCAGATGGATGATGACATTGGCGGTTCGTTCAATCAGCATTTCATCATGGGAGACATACAATACAGGTCTTGGACAGGTACTGATAAAGTCTTCCAGCCACTGCAGCGTCTCAATATCAATATCATTGGACGGTTCGTCCAGAAGATAGATATCCGGTTCCGTCAGGCATAAAAGGGACAGCTGCAGCTTGACCTTTTCTCCTCCGGATAAGGTGCCGCAGGGCTGCTCGGAATAGAAAAAGGCGGAATCCAGCTGCAGCCTGGAAGCTGCAGACGCAAGCTGCTTAGGCGTTGCGTTCAGGAATCCTTCTGATTGACAGCAGAAGGAATAGACTGGAATATCCTTATATTCAGGCGGGAATTCCTGGGGAAGATATCCGAAAATAATGCCTCGTTTTATGATTTCCCCCGTATATTCCACATAGTCTTCCACCAGCGTTTTATCATAAATCAGCTTCAGAAGCGTAGATTTTCCATTGCCTTCTTCACTGATAATGACGGCTTTGTCCCCTTCATTTAAGGTAAAGGAAAAGTCCTCCAGAAGCGGCCGCAGATCTTTTTTATGTCGTATCGTCAAATTTTTGAGCTGAAGCATAATGCACTCCTCCCTTCCTGCCGGGAATCTGCCAAAGAAGGAGGTCAAAACAGGCGATTTGGAGAGTCATTTTTTGGAAGTGCGCGCTTTGGCGCATGCAGCGCGTAATCCATCTTGTGGGCGTATACGCGCATAATTGCAGTTTTTTATTTCGATGGAAAAGGATATTTTCCAACAAAATAAAAAACTCCGGCTTTACCGGAGCAAAATACAACAACACAAAGGACGGCAAAACGCAGAAATAGAAATGCTGCGAAGCCGCAAAGAAACCAATGTGCACTGCGTATCTGAACTCGGGTAAAATGACGCAAACCTCACCTGCAGACCGGACATATCCCGGTGTATTCACAGATGTTTCATCAATCATACCTGGTCAGATTATTTCCGCATGGCTTCCTTCCTTTCATTGTCAGTCTTATGATTTTAATAACGTGGAATCAGAAAAAGGAT
>USKC01000318.1 GCA_900555195.1 uncultured Lachnospiraceae bacterium | reverse complement strand
ATTTTCTCATCAATAACTGACCTCTTCCTGATCGATCGCAGCCTGCACCAACTGCATATTCTGCTGCAGAACTTCCGTGTTATTATATCCCTGCATCTGTTCCAGCGCCCTTTTCAGCACATCTTTGCTCAGACACAGATCATATTCGCTGAGCACTGTATTGGATGCATCCGGGAAAATATCCTGTGATGCAATCATCTCTTCCTCATATGCCCGGATCGTTTCCGTATTTTCAATCTCCAAATCTGACAAAGGACTCGGCCGAAGGGCATCAAATGTATCCGGCAGATATTTCTCTTCCAAATCCAAGTACCAGGTTTTGCTGTAGAACCACTTATTCAGCATCACATCTTTAAACAGACGGCCATGCCGGGCAAAAATTTCGTTTCTCGCAATTCTCAGCTGCGCCAGGCTCATCCCCCTCAGATCCGCCTCAGTAAGCTGTCTGGTGCTCGAATCCGCTATGATGAAATCCTGATCCGCATAAACCGCCGAAAATCCTGCATTCAATTCGGCAACAGGAACATACTCTCTCTGATATTGCCCGGAAATGGAAGCCTGCTGGGAAGTTGTCAGGGAAATCTCCCTCTTTCCCTCTGAATCCGGATCCGGACTGTTATAACGGAACACATAATAATCCTGCTGTGCCTCATAGATCTGCGTATAGATCTCTTCCAGGATGGTTTCCAAATCGCTTTCGTCCGCTGAATAATAGGCGCCGGAGCATTGCTTGGCCAGTTTCTCCAGGTCACTGTAACCATAGCCGCTTCCGATTCCGATGATAAACACCGGAATTCCCGTAGTCTTCGCCAGTTCCACCACATCATTAAATGTATAGCTGCTGGCGTTCTCTTCTCCGTCCGTAAAAGCGATGACGCACTTCGCACCGCTCGCATAATATGTCTGCGTCAGTCCCGCATAAATCGCGTCCAACAGCGCCGTGCTTCCTCCGAGCGTGATCTCATCGATCGTACGGTTCAGCGCCTCGTAATCGTTGGAAAACTCCTGCTCCAGATATACGAAATCATCAAACGTGATGATTTCAATCATATCCCCTCTCTCAAAATTTACCTTTTCCAGGAAGGAACTCGCCGCGTTCTGCGCCTGTCCGATCTTATTGGAACTGCTCATACTGGAGCTGGTATCCACCACCAGGTTCAGGCTTACTTGATCCGCGGACATAACCTGGTAAATATCAGAAATCTGCGCGTCTTTCACATTTCCCTGCTCATCGATCTCCCGGATCTCAAAATCCTCTTTCGTCAGGCCGGATACCGTCTCACCATTTTCATCCGATACGCTGGCATAAAATGTGACCTCCGGGAACTGGGAATTGTCCACCTGACGTACCACGATGTCCACCGGTTCCTGCGTAACGCTGGCCTGTTCTTCCTGAACTTCTCCGGCCTCTTCCTGATCAGACGCGCCCTCATCCGCCTCTTCTTCCGCCTGGGCCAGTTCTTCCTGCAGTTCCTCCAGCCTTTCTTGAATCTCATCATCCTGGGTGCGCGCATAGCCTTCTTCCAATATCTGAAGCGCCATATCCGTGTCTCCAAGGCCGAGGTAAGCTTCCGCCAGGCCCAGATATGCCTCCGACATCTTCGGATCGATTGAAATCGCCTCTTCAAAGGCTGCAATCGCCGCTTCATAATCCAGCTCTTCCAGATAGCGTTCCCCCAAGGACAGCTGTTCTTCTGCGCGCCTCTGCGTCAACGCCCGATTTCCGAAGAAAAGCCCTCCGGCCAGCAGGCACAGCAGCAAAATCGCCACCAGAATCCATGGCCATTTCTTTCTTTTTTTCTTCTCCACATTCGTTTCAGAGGAACGGTTCTCCTCTGCATTCGCTCCGGAAAAATGGCTTTTCTCCGCTTTAGGTTCCTGAACAACCGCCTCTTCCGGACGATCCGACACCCGGTTGCCGCACTTCGGGCAAAAACGGCTTCCATCTGGAAGCTGATTTCCGCATTTCGTACAAAACATAATGCTCCTCCCTCGCTGCAAATCTTTCTGCTTCTGTTCCTCTTTCAACAGCAATCTATCAAAACAAAAAGATACCCTCCCGTCCGGTCAATTCTCAAACTGTTTCATCTGCAGTGTGAGAACGTATCACACTGATCCGGCTAAGACCTGTCCGCTTTCATTCTCATGAAAATGACCGCCGTCGCTGGGTATCCCTTGTCCGGCTTTTCCTATGCAGTTATCCTCTTTTTAATCATATTTGCCACATATATCTTCTTTATTTTAGTACTCCCAAAGGGAGATTGTCAATTTCATTTTGGCAGCAGATGGATGTGCAACCACCTCCGGGCGGTTGACCGTGATCCGCTGAACCGCAAATCCTTTTATCTGCGGTTCGCCCACTCGTCTGATCGCTTCTATTTCCGGTAATTCAGGCATGGTTGTCACCACCTTTCCTTGCTGACTTTTTGATCTGTTCATGATAAAAATAGTTCACAATAGCCGGCGGAGCATCAAATGGTCGCTTCATACTGTCATCGTTGGTCACATAGTCCAGCCCGATCTCGGCGGCATAGCGGTTCAGCTCTCTGTCCAGAAGCTCCCAATAGGTACGGTTCCCTTTTTGGTAAATCTCCTGATACAGCGATAGAAGCTGGGGATAGTTTTCTCGGATGTAGTCCATGATAACCTCCTTATAGCCGCCCCGCAGGTTGAGGTTTTCCAGCCATATCAGGTTACATTGCCCCTTCGTCCGGTCGATGATGGCCTTTACATCAGTGATGTCGGGAAAGATGGGGGAAACAAAACAGGTGGTACGGACCCCGGCATCATGAAAAGTCTTCATGGCGGCCAGCCGCCGCTCAATGCTGACGGCGTTGTCCATATTATTTTTGAAGCCCTCATCCAGCGTATTGACCGACCAGGAGACACGGATGTCCGGGAATGTTTTGATTAAATCCAGATCCCGCAGCACAAGGTCGCTTTTGGTGGCGATACTGATCTTGACCCCGCTGCCCACAAGCTGCTCCAGCAGCGCGCGGGTGCGCCTGAACACTTCTTCCTGGGGCAGATAGGGATCGGTAACAGAGCCGATGAACAGTTCCTTCCCGGCATACCGCTCCGGGTGGCGTATCTCCGGCCAGTACTTGACATCCAAAAAAGTTCCCCAGGGTTCCGGGTGGCCGGTAAACCGCTTCATAAAAGAAGCATAGCAGTATCGGCAGGCGTGGGTACAGCCTATATAGGGATTCACCGAATAGTCGCTCACCGGAAGATTGGATTTGGTAAGAACGCTTTTGACTTGTATTTCTTGAATGATCGGTTCCATTGCAACATTCCTTACACATCCGTTTATTTCCATCTGCCATAGTGCAGTTGTTTACCAAGATCGGCGACACTTTGCTCCAATACCATCTCGTTGGGATCAGCGTAGCCAATTCCGATAAAAACCGGAATCATATAGGTCGGCGGCACCTTCAATTTTGCTTTTACGATGTCATGTTCTTCATTAAGCGGTATCCGCATGGAGCAGCCCAGCCCTTCTGCGGTTGCCGCCAGAAAAATGTTCTCGATAACACACCAGATCGTGGAAAACGGATTCAGCTTAGATACATATGTGCCGTTCAATTCTTTGCACTTGAATACAGGAATGACCACATAGGGCACGTTTTTGAGCATCGTATACTGTCTGGGCATCGCATAACCGTACATTTTCTGAGCAAGTGTTGTCGGATATGGTCTTGGCGCATTCAGATATTTCTCCGCGTCGAACTTATCGGCAATCTTCTTTGCATATTCAAAGGCGTATTCCTTTTCCTCATCTGTTCTTAGGACAATATAACTCCAGTTGC
>USKC01000317.1 GCA_900555195.1 uncultured Lachnospiraceae bacterium | reverse complement strand
GGAACTCGTCGAGTATTCCATCAAGGAGGATGTCGATTCCATTATAAGCAGCAGCAGCCAGTTTGAATCCCTTTCTGACTGTATTCTGCCCTTCATTCGGTATTCTCACGAAAAGAAGCGGGCGATCCTGCATATCTACCGTTCCGTGGAGCGGGAGGTATTCCTCCAACTCCTGGAACAGTTGGCCATGTATATCGTGAAGATCTATGTGGATACCGTCGGTGCGGAAGTATCGCTGTCAGACGAAGACAAAGACCTGCTGATCCACTTCTATAAAAGCCTGCTCATCGGACTGACCATGGACTGGTTCGACCACTCCATGGACTATGATTTGGGAGAAACCATCTCCAGGATCAAACAGCTCTTTCTCAGCTTCGGGCTGCACGGTTTTTTCTAGTGTTTTCCCACAACGCATCTGCCACCGGCTGCCAATTTTGTGCATAGGCATCACATTTGGCACACAGGTGCTCCACCGATTCCGGAGACTGCAGATCCGTGGAATGCGCGCCTGATTCCGTCACCATTTTGCGCAGTTTGTCAGGATTCTCAAGCATCGGGCAGGGCCGCAGCATGTTTTCATGAAATGGCTGTCCATCATGATACGCCATCATCATCGGGGACATCAGCCCTTCCAGCAGGGTCTTTTCCCGGATGTTGGAATCAGAATAATGAATGAATACGCAGGGATCCATGTCTCCGTTTGCATTGATGTGAAGATAACGGCGGCCTCCTGCGATGCATCCGCCCACATACTCCGCGTCGTTTTGGAAGTCCATGGCGAACAGCGTCATGCTTCTCGCACAGCCGAATCAGATCGGCCTTGCGCACGAGCGGCTCTCCGCTTTCCGTCCTCCATCCCCTTTTCATAAAAACGCCGTATCGCCTCCGGATCGCGCGTCAGCGTATCCATACCGCAGGTATCATCCGGCGCTACGATCAGCAGCTTTCCCTGTTTTTCATATTCCTTCGCCCTGTCAACACCCTCGTTGTATCTCTCCGCCCGCCTTTCCAGCTGTATGGCTGCAAGCGGATATTTTTTCCTGATTCGTGCCGCAAGGACCCTGTCCCTTTGGGGTGTGCGGCGAAGCTCCTTTGGCTTGGTGAGGATTAAAACCACCTTCTCGCATCTCAGTTCATACGCTTTTTCAATCGGAATCGGGTCGCTGAGCGCCCCGTCATAATAAGGAACGCCATCGATCACATAAGGATGGCATACGAATGGGATCGAACAGAACGCCTTCAGAATGTCATACTGATCCGGCCGCATATCACCTTTATCAAAGTACTTGGCCCGCCCTGTCTCTGCTTCTGTGGCTACCGCAATAAACGTAACGGGGCTTTTTGCGATCGCCGCATAATCGAGCGGGTTTTCGCCTCCGCTGTTGCTGAGTTCTCCATATAAATAATCCATGTCGATATAACTCTTCTTCACCAGGAAATTGTGCAGGCTCATATATTCCTTGCGCGCGGAATATTCTGCATAGAATTTATAATTTCTTCCCTTCTGGCCAGCTATATAAGAAGAGACATTGGCGCTGCCTGCGGAAACCCCGATCCCCACATCTACAACAGCTGTCCTCATATGTTTTCTTATCTCCTCTCTTTGCCCGAAAATGGTTCCCGTTCCATCCCAGCAATTCCGCCCTGTAAATGAATGAATGCCCCTCTGAAACGGTATTTCAATGCTCTTTACTTTAATTCCTCCCCTTCCGGCCCACAATGGACATTTACAGCTGGAGTGCCTAAAATTTAGGCATTTGATGACAAACTGCCTAGTTTTTTGCCTTCTGTATTACTTTTTGTGCGAGTGAGCGGGCGGCTCGTTTTGTGGGGTATCTTATGTATACTATAGAACATATCACTACAAATGGCTCCGGAACACCCCACAACGTGTTCCGAAGCCATTCTGATTCATAATTTCGTCAAGGAAACAAACGATTGGCTTTGCGCAGCCGCCCCGTATGTGGACTCTGATTAAGCCTTTTCTTTTCTGCTTCCATGTCCCTCTATGGCGTGAACGATCAGGCACACCAGGATCACCACCGCCATATCCGGCAGGGTATTTCCAACCGGAATGTCCACTGTCATCAGGAATCGGTAAAGCAGGAAACCGATCAGCCAGATGACCAGGTTCTTTACGTTAAAGTCCTCCTTCTCCTCTTTCTTCAAGAGGAAGGTATCCGCGATCTGAACAGCGATCATCGGTGCGAAAACCGAACCGATCAGATAAAGGAAATCCGTAATATCATCCATAGGGAACACGATTGCTGCCAGCGTTCCGATCACCGTAACGGCAATTCCCACATATTTGCCCTTCCACTTCGGAATAATCGATTCGCAGGAAACGCCTGCGGAATAAGCGTCCAGGAAGGTGGTGGTCACCGTGGAAAAGATGATAATCAGCAGTCCCGCAATGCCCAGCCCTGCTTTTACCATGATCGCTGCGATATCCGTCTCTTCGGTAAAGAGCGCAGCGCCCATTCCGATCACATACATCCAGCAGCTCACCAGCCCGTAGACGATCACGCTTACCGCTGTTGCCTTTACGGGCTTTTCTGCCTCACGGGTATAGTCGCTGATGACAGGGAGCCAGGAAAGCGGCATGGCTACCGACAACTCCACAGCGGCGCCGAAGGACATCGTCTCTCCTACGGGCGTCTGTCCCATTCCGCCGCCAAAAATCACGGCGCACAGGATCATGGTCAAAAGAAAAAGGGCTGCCATCGCTATCGTATTGAGCTTCCCCAGGTTGGTAACGCCCACCGCAATCCAAAGGATGATCAGGGCGCCGATCACAATGCACCAAAGCCAGGAACCTGCCTGAACGGTCCCGTTCGCCGCCAGCGCTCCATCATAGATCATGATCCCTGTCCAGCCCACCAACTGCAGAACGTTGAGGACAGAAAACAAAAGGCCGCCCTTCTTTCCGAAGCTCATTTTCACGGTCTCCATGGCACTTTTTCCCGTCTTGGCTCCGATAAGCCCTGCGGCGAACATCATAACACAGCCGATGAGATGTCCCAGCAGTATGGCGGCGATCCCCTTCCATAAACCCAAAGGTGCCAGATAGGTTCCCGTCAGGATCTCGGCGATGGATACGCCTGCCCCAAACCAGATTAAACCGTTTTCAAATACGGACGTTTTTCTCTGCTCGCTCATGCTTCGGGTCCCTCCTTATAAATGCTTCTAAGGTCGAACCCGTGATCCATGGGGCCGCTGCCTGCGCCCAGATCCAGCATAGCCGCCAGTGCGCCGGACAGATATCCCTTCGCCCGCGTCACCGCTTCTTCCAGCGTAAATCCTTTCGCCAGGTTAGCTGCAATGGCGCTGGAGAGGGTACAGCCCGTTCCATGGGTGTTGGGATTGTCAATGCGCTTTCCAAAAAACCAGCGGAAGCTTTTGTTCTGGTACAGAAGGTCGTTGGCATCGTTGTGCTGATGGCCGCCTTTTACGAGTACGGCGCAGTGGCAGGCTTCTCCGATCCGCATAGCCGCCTGCTCCATATCCTCCGGCGTAGTCACTTTCATCCCTGCCAGCACTTCCGCCTCCGGGATGTTCGGCGTCAGGACATCCGCCATCGGCAGAAGCCTCTTTTTCAGCGTATCCACCGCATCTTCACTGATCAGCCTGGATCCGCTGGTGGCCACCATCACCGGATCGATGACGATATTGCGCGCCCCATATTCGGCGAGCTTATCCGCGATCACCTCGATCAGCCCGGGAGAGGAAACCATGCCGATCTTCACCGCATCCGGCCGGATGTCCGTAAAAACACAGTCGATCTGCTCTTTCAAAAATTCAGGAGATACCTCCAT
>USKC01000316.1 GCA_900555195.1 uncultured Lachnospiraceae bacterium | reverse complement strand
CCAAAAGCATCGGCCCCGTCGCCTGTGAGAGCTTCTGTCAGGAAGAGATTTCCAGAAATCCGCTCTGCATGCCGGATGCGGATGCGTCTCTCCGGGCGCAGGACTATCTGGAGGCATGCATGAAGCAGCAGGACTCCTGCGGCGGCGTTGTGGAGTGCTTTGCGGACGGCGTTCCCGCCGGGCTCGGCGATCCCGTATTCGACAAGCTGGACGCCGCTCTCGCGGGAGCCGTCATGTCCATCGGTGCTGTAAAGGCGGTGGAGATCGGCGACGGCACTGCCGTTTCCCAAGCGCGCGGTTCCGAAAACAACGATCCCTTCCGTATGCGCGACGGCCATGTGGAAAAGGAAACCAACCACGCGGGAGGAATCCTCGGCGGCATCAGCGACGGCAGCCGCATCCTGCTTCGCGCCCACATCAAGCCCACTCCTTCCATTTTCTCGGAGCAGCAGACGGTAACCCGGGACGGGGAGGACCTCACCATCCGCATCAAGGGACGCCACGATCCCGTTATCGTCCCCCGTGCCGTGGTGGTGGTGGAGGCCATGACCGCACTGGTGCTCGCCGACGCCCTGCTTTCCAATATGACCGCCAGGCTGGATCGTATCCGGGATTTCTATGGGGTGTGAACAAGAAATTTCCTTGGCAGAAACATTCTCATGTATGATTTCCGGTCAGGATGCCCGCTCACGATGCTTTTTCATTCGGCAGTCCAGAGCGGGAATGGCAGCCAGCCCAGCCATAAGAACATAAACTCCTGCAAACAAAAGCATACACTGGCTGAGTGAAAAGCGCTCTGCGATCTGTCCAAGCACATTATTCCCCAGGGTATCCCCAAGACTTCCGCACAGGGAAATCAGAGCCAGTTCCAGACCTTTCTGTTCCTTTCTGATATAACCGGCCCTCTCTTTGGGAATTCCAACAAAAGTACAGGAAATCGAAATGCTGCAGAGCAGAAAAACGGCCATGAATGAAGCCGCGGACGTAGTCCGCATCAAAAGCATCCCTCCCGCCGCCGTCAGGAACAGGAAAATCACATTGAAGCGGATCACCGGGAACCGGTCTACAGCACGGCCCGCCAGCATGTATGTCGGCGCGCTCACCAGCTCGTCCAGCGACATGAGAACGCCGACCACCGCAGGCGAAAAGAGTAGCACATTGTAACAGTGCATCGGAATTAGGAAACTCCACATGGGTCCCGCCACAAAAGACTGCAGAAATACGATCAGGCAGAACAGAAAAATCCGTCTGTTCATGGAGCGGAAAATCTGAAGTACTGGCAGCCTTTCCCCCGATGCCTGCGTACCCTTTTTCAGCACGTACCCTGCCCATATGGCAGATGCGCCCATCAGAGTCCCGCTCAGATACAGCGCATATTCCCCTTCCTTCCAGAAATACAGCATTCCGGCCGCCATGCCGCCCGCGCTGGCAAGCAGCGAAGCAATTCCCTGCACCGCTCCATATATTTTCCCATATCCTCCTTCTTCCGCCATGTCCATCATAAAAGAGCCGTTCACCGAAAGAAAAATCCCCCGGAAAATCCCCAGCGCCGCCATCAGTACGGCGTAGGTTGCCAGATCATCCGCCTGTCCCAGCAGTACGGAAACAACAGCAAGTCCCAGAAGCGCGGTCAGAATAAATCGCTTCGTTCCAAGCCGGTCAGAAAGATGGCCAATTACCAACTTCACCGCCAGCAGCCCCACCGCAACGGCAGACATGGCTCCCCCGATTCTGTCATATCCCAGGCCCCGATCCGCCATCCGCAGCGGAATCACTGTCATGACCACGTTATAAGAAAAGGAAATCAGACCCGAAATCAGCGTAAACGCGGCAAACTCCAAACAGATCCGTTTTCCTCTATTCCTTCCCTTTTCATTCCCCTCTTTCCAGAAAACATATGTTCTTTCTTGCTATTGTAGCACATATGTTCGATCATTACAAGCTTCAAAATGGTTTTCTGCCTTTGAAAAAGAAAGAAATGGAAACAGAAGGGGCTGTCGCACTAAGTAATTAGTGCGATGGCCCCGTTTCTATTTCTAATAAACCGAATGCCGGGCTAAACAAAGCCCGGCAAAAGGTGTAAAATATAGTTATGGAAAAATCAAATATTTTACAAAAAGATTATACCCTGAATCAGAACGGTTATCAATTAAAACTTCCGTTAAATATTGACTGCATGATACCGAAAGATGATTCTGTGCGGCTGCTGAGTCAGTTTGTGGAGGAGATGGATTTGTCTGACTTATATTCGACGTATCAGAGGATACCCGAAAATCCGTCACCGCGCACCATCCTTAAGGTTGTATTGTATGCCTATATGAACGGGGATTTTTCTTCCCGCGATATGGAGAAGGACTGCCGCAGGGATATTAACTTTATGTTTCTTCTGGAAGGCGCCCCGCGCCTGACCATGCGACTTTTGCCCGCTTCCATACCCTGCATTTCGTATCGTGTTCAAAAAAGATTCTGGCCGCCGTCACAAAGTTCCTTTACAGGATTGGGGAAATTTCAGGAGAAGATATTTTTATTGACGGAACAAAGATCGAGGCTTACGCGAATAAATACACCTTTGTCTGGAAAAAGGCAACAACAAAGAACCTGGAAAAACTTCTGAAGAAACTTGCAGCCTTTGTAGAGTCCTGTGAAGAAATGTATGGCCTGAGGATTATTTATCAGAATAAAGTTACCGTAAAACATTTGAAAAAGCTCATGAAAAAACTGTACAGACTGAAAGAGGAAGAAGGGATTGAGTTTGTACACGGGACAGGGAAAAGAAAATCCCCATTGCAGAAAAGTATTGAAACGCTGGAGCAATATTTGGACAAACTGAAGGAATATACCCGGAAACTTTATGTCTGCGGAGAAAGGAACAGTTATTCCAAAACAGACCAGGATGCGACTTTTATGAGGATGAAAGAAGACGCAATGGGAAACGGGCAGCTCAAAGCCGGATATAATATCCAGCAGGGCGTTGATTCGGAATATATTACGTGGCTTACCGTAGGGCCGCAGCCTACGGACACCACAACACTGATCCCGTTTTTCAAGGATCTGGAAGAATATGTGGAAGACTTCAAATACAAAAGAGTAACAGCAGATGCCGGATATGAGAGCGAAGAGAATTACGCATATCTGGAGAAGGAAAAGAAAGAGGCATTTATCAAACCCGCTAATTATGAGATTGGGAAAAGGCGTTCCTATCAAAACGACATCGGCAGGGCAGAAAATATGAAGTATGATCCAGAGGAGGACATTTACACCTGCCGCAACGGAAAAAGATTGAAGGTCAGTAAGGTAAAGAAAGAAAAAACCAAAACAGGATATGAAAGGGAAACGGCCATATACAGTTGTGAAGACTGCAGCGGATGTCCCTACAAAAGAGAATGTATCAAAGGGAACCACAGTAAAGTTCCATTCGAAGACAGGATGAAAAATTTGTATGTTTCCCGAAAGTTCAACCAGTACCGGGAGAAAGACCTGGAGAGGATTACCAGTGAAGAGGGGATACTGCTGCGTGTTAACCGGAGTATCCAGTCGGAGGGAAGCTTTGGAGATCTGAAAGAGGATACAGGCTTTCGAAGATTCCGATACCGTGGAAAAGCGAATGTAGAAGGGCAAAGTATTCTGTTGGCGATAGCACATAATATCAGGAAACTGCATCAAAAAATCCAAAACGGGAAAACCGGAACACATCTGTTTGAGATAAAGAAGAGCGCATAAATTTAGAGGGTTCAAAAGCGAAACAGACAGGGAAGGGGGAAGTCTGCGCATTTTCAAGGAGAAAGGCAGAAACAGACGGAGCATCTGGATATTTTCCTGAAATAAGCGACAAAACAGGGGCATGCC
>USKC01000315.1 GCA_900555195.1 uncultured Lachnospiraceae bacterium | reverse complement strand
CGGGACAGACATAGAGAAATGCACAGGACTGAATAGTAACAAAATTGCATAAAATTTTTGAGATCACTATAGATTTATTTAGTGTTTTCGTTTAAAATGAAAAATGGGTATTAAAATTAGATGTTTTTAAGCAAAGGGTATTTTCGTGAAAATGTATAAGAGAAGGAGAGGGGTAGAAAATGATATCAAATCAGGTACTGCAGAACACGATTGACGGGCTACACAATATTGCGCGAGTGGAATTATGCGTGGTGGATGTGGACGGCAAGGTGATTGCCACAACTGATGAAGAGATGGAAAGCTGCGTGGGAGCGGCGCGCTCCTTTTCGGAGTCACCTGCTGACAGCCAGGAAGTGCAGGGATATCAGTTCTTTAAGATATTTGATGAGACACAGCTGGAATATATCCTCGTGGCGGGGGGAGCCGGAGAGGATGTTTATATGATCGGTAAGATGGTGGCATTCCAGCTTCAGAGCCTTCTGGTCGCCTATAAAGAGCGGTTTGATAAGGATAACTTTATCAAGAATCTGCTGCTGGACAATCTGCTGCTGGTGGATATTTACAGCAGGGCCAAGAAGTTGCATATTCCGGTGGATGTATCCCGGTCGGTGCTGCTGATTGAAGCGGATAACAGCAGGGACAGCAACGTGCTGGAGATGATCCGTGCTGCATTCGGCAATAATAATAAAGATTTTGTAACCGCTGTGGATGAGAATAATGTAATCATCGTAAAAGAACTGTCAGAAGCGGATTCCGGAAGTGAGATCGAGAGAACGGCCGAAGCGGTCAGCGATTTCCTGAAAAAGGAAGGCGTGTCTGATGCCCGTCTGGCATACGGAACCATCGTGAAAGAGATCAAGGAAGTCAGCCGTTCCTATAAGGAAGCGAAGATGGCCCTGGACGTGGGAAAAATTTTCTTTGACGAAAGAGACATTATCGCATACAATGAATTAGGTATAGGGCGTTTGATTTATCAGCTGCCGATTCCGCTCTGCAAAATGTTCATCAAGGAGATTTTCGGAGGGAAGAGCCCGGATGATTTTGACGAAGAGACGCTTACCACCATTAATAAGTTCTTTGAGAACAGCCTGAACGTATCGGAAACCAGCCGTCAGCTTTTCATTCACAGAAATACGCTGGTCTATCGGCTGGACAAGCTGCAGAAGAGCACAGGGCTGGATCTGCGCGTGTTTGAAGATGCGATCACGTTTAAGATCGCCTTGATGGTGGTGAAGTACATGAAGTACATGGAAACGTTTGAATATTGAGCTGCCAAATGAGAATTAGCCGCGCAGGCTGCCCTGACGGCCCAGGGAGAAGATGCTGCAGGCCATGACGGCAGTCTGGAGAGGTACATTATTTTGGGACTTTTGGGATCGAAAAGAACGAGACGGAAAATCAGGGACGACGGTGCGCTCATCGTGTTGGATAAGGTCAGCAAGAGCTACGCAACGGGAGCCCCGGCATTGAATGGAGTGAACCTGCGTGTAAAGAAAGGAGAGTTTGTCTTCATAGTGGGAGACAGCGGCTCCGGGAAATCCACGCTGATCAAGCTGCTTCTGCGTGAATTGACGCCTACGTCAGGAACCATCCTGGTGAACGGGCAGAATGTGGCACAGCTGAAGAGACGGCAGATCCCGAAATTCAGAAGGAATCTGGGGATTGTATTCCAGGATTTCCGCCTGCTGAAGGATCGGAACGTATATGAGAATGTGGCCTTTGCCCAGCGTATTATTCAGGTGCCGACCCGGGAGATCAAGAAGAATGTACCTGCAATATTGGCTACAGTCGGCCTGGCAGGCAAATATAAAGCAAAACCCAAGCAGCTTTCGGGAGGAGAGCAGCAAAGGGTAGCGCTCGCAAGGGCGCTCATTAATAAGCCGCCGATTCTGCTCGCGGACGAGCCGACCGGTAACCTGGACCCCAAGAATTCCTGGGAGATCATGAAGCTTCTGGAGAAGATCAACGAGGGAGGGACGACAATACTGGTAGTGACGCATAACCGAGAGATCGTCAATGAGATGCAAAAGCGGGTTGTGACGATGAAGAAGGGCGTGATCGTCAGCGACGAAGAAAAAGGTGGTTATATCGATGAGAATTAGTACTTTTTTTTATACACTGAAGCAGGGAATCATTAATATCTTCCGCAACAAGTGGTATTCTCTGGCTTCGATTGCCACGATCAGCGCCAGTCTTTTCATTCTGGGACTTTTCTATGCGGTGATTCTGAACTTCCAGACGATCGTCCATTCGGCGGAAGAAGGGGTATCCGTTACCATTTTCTTTCAGGAAGGCACGACGGAAGAGCGCATGCAGGAAATAGGGGCCCAGATCGAAGCGCGGGATGATGTGGCGAGAGTGGAGTTTACCTCAGCTGCGGAAGCGTGGGAATTTTATAAAGAGAATTTTATCCCGGAGGAATACTCGGACGGTTTTCCGGAAGGGGATAATCCGCTGGAGAATTCGGCCAGTTTTGAGATCTACATGGAGGATATCTCTCAGCAGGATGAATTGGTAAGCTACCTGGAGAGCATCCCTGAGATCCGGACGGTGAACCAGTCGGAACTGGCAGCTACCACGTTGACGGGAGTGAACGCTCTGGTGGCATATGTATCGGCCGGCATCATTGTGATTCTGCTGTTGGTATCCATTTTCCTGATCAGCAATACGGTTATGATCGGCATTTCCGTGCGTAAGGAAGAAATCGGAATTATGAAATACATCGGCGCCACGGATTTCTTTGTCCGTGCACCATTCGTAATAGAAGGCATCCTGATCGGCGTGCTGGGTTCCGTGCTGCCGCTGGCTGGCCTCTACATAATGTATACGAATGTACTGCAGTTTATACAGGCAAGGTTCGCGGTGTTGTCCAATCTTTTACATTTTATACCTGTGGGTGAGGTTTTTAGAACGTTGCTCCCTGTCATCGTTCTGATGGGTGTTGGTATCGGATTCGTGGGAAGCTTTATAACGGTTCGTAAGCATCTGCGTGTGTGATGGAAGAGAACCTCCCGGAGAAACCTTAAGAACGGGTTTCGACGGAACACCAGGGAGAAAAATATGGAAAGAAGGAAAAGGAGTTTTGCCCTTTCGTTAGCAGTACTGTTCTTGTGTACATGGTTCGGGCAGAGATGGGTGATTCGGGCTGCTACGGCAGATGAACTAGAGCAAAGCATTAAAGAAAAAGAAGATGCGATCACTCAGGCGCAGGAAGAAAAAGAGCAGATACAATCTAACATTTCTGATATACAGGCGATGGTGGACGAGCTGGAAACAGTGAAGGGTGATTTGGAAGCCTATGTAGAACAGCTGGACGGAAATCTGGCCGAGATTCAGGAGCGGATAGCGGAACTGAAAGATATGATTTCTGAGAAAGAAGCGGAGATTGAAGTGACGCAGCAGGAACTGGAGGAAGCCCAGGCGCTTGAAGAAGAACAGTATGCGGCAATGAAGGTGCGGATTCAGTATTCCTATGAAGAAGGAAACCATAATTATTTGGAATTGCTACTTTCATCTGAAAGCTTTGGAGAACTTCTGAATCGTGCGCAGTACATCTCGATGATGAATGATTATGATCAGGAACAGCTGGCGGAATACCAGAAAAACTGTGAATATATAGAAACCTGCAAGGCTGCGTTGGAGGAAGAGCAGGCAGTATTGGAAGAGGCCAGCGCAGAGGTGGAAAAGGAAGAGGCTGGCCTGGAGACGCTGATTGCTGAGAAGGAAAGCCAGATTACTGCATACCAGGGAGATATTGACAATAAGGAAGCGGCGATCGCTGAGTATGAAGCGGATATTGCCGCCCAGAATTCCGCAATCGCAGCACTGGAAGCTGCGGCGGAGGAAGAGAGGAAGCAGCTGGAGGAACTGAATCAGCCGCAGGTAACCTATGACGGCGG
>USKC01000314.1 GCA_900555195.1 uncultured Lachnospiraceae bacterium | reverse complement strand
GCGTATGGAAACCGGCCTGCCTGTCCTGGGACGCGGGAAGGGGAGGGCAGAACCGGGCAAAAATTTTTCAGGGAAAATGATTAACAAATTTCCGGCGGTATGGTAAGATGAGTTGAGACTGTTTCAGAACGGCTTCCGCCGGCTGTGCAGGGAGCAAAAATGCGGATGGAGGGCTTATGGATATGGGACAGGATAAATATGTTGCGTATGTTTCAACCTACACGATTGGCGACCAGGGCGAGTACGGCATTACCATTTTTGATGTAGATATGGAAAAAGGCCGGTTTTATGAGAAGAAAAAGATTAAAATAACCAATTCTTCCTATGTGACGATTTCTCATAATAAAAAATACCTCTATTCCATTACTGATTTTGGGGTGGAATCTTTCAGGATAGAGAAGGACGGTGGGCTTACAAGCATTAATATGGGATCTGTCAACGGGATGAGAGGATGCTACGTTTCTACGGATTATGAGGATAAATTCCTGTTTGTAGCCGGATATCATGATGGCAAGCTGACGGTGCTGCGCATCAATGAAGATGGAAGCGTGGGGCAGATCACGGAGGAAATCTACTATAAAGGCCTGGGCATTGTCGCAGAACGGAATTTCCGTCCTCATATCAGTTGTGCCAAGATGACAAGGGACAATCATTATCTGTGTGTGGCCGATCTTGGAATGGACCACACCAACGTATACCGTCTGGATCATAACACCGGCAAGCTGAGACTGGTGGATGTGATCCGAAGCGACTTAGAGAGCGCGCCCAGACATTTGAAATTCAGCCTGGACGGCAGGTATCTGTATATCGTCCATGAACTCAAGAATTGTATTGATGTATATTCTTACCGGGAAGAAAAAGAGAATCCGTTCTTTGAAAAGCTGCAGTCTGTCAGCACGCTGAACAATTATCATGCGGGAGGCTCCGCGGCAAGCGCTCTGAATCTTTCGGAGGACTGTCATTATCTGTGCAGTTCCAATGCGGGCGATAACAGCGCTACGGTTTATCGGATCGACCCGGAAACCGGATTGCTGACAAAGCTGCTTTGCCTGCCGGTGAGCGGGGAGTATCCGAAGGATGTGGCATTGTTCCCGGATAACAGGCACTTGGTTTCGCTGAACCAGGATTCGGGCACGCTTACCTTCTTCAATGTGGATTTGCAGAAGGGCCTGTTGGTTATGAATGGGCCGGAGCTTAAGGTTGCACAGCCAAACTGCGTGATTTTCCATAAGATATCCGCCCAGTAAGTTCTGCCTGCATTGGGAATGGCGGGAGAGGAAGAACGGGCATGTGGAAAAGCGCAGAGCAAGAGGGGCAGCAAGCGAGGGTGTATCTGTGAATCATTCCTTTCATAGATCCGCCGCTGCATCATACATATATTTTACAGAAACGGGAGGATGGATGTTCATGAAAAAATGGACGAGAGTTGCGCATCAGCCGTGCCTGCCGATGGGAAAGGGCGGCAGAAGGGTGACGGCATGTGAAGAACACATTCAGCTTTCTAGGAAGGCTGCGGCAGAAGGAATGGTTCTTCTGAAGAATGAAGGGGAAGCGCTGCCCTTAAAGAGAGGTACAAAGGTTGCGCTGTTCGGAAAAGGACAGATCGATTATGTCAGAGGCGGCGGCGGAAGCGGAGAGGTGACGACGTCCTATACCCGCAATATTTATGAAGGAATGAAGATAAAAGAGGCGGAAGGCAAGGTTCAGATTTTTGACGCCTTATCTGTATTCTATCAGAAGAATGTGGCACAGCAGTATGAAGAGGGAAAGATTATCGGAATGACGGTGGAACCGGCAGTCCCTGAAGAACTTCTGGCAGCGGCAAGGCGGGCGGCTGATACGGCTGTTATTACCATTAACCGCTTCTCAGGAGAGGGCTGGGATCGCAAAGGGATTCCGGGAGATGGGGATTTCTACCTTTCCCCGCAGGAGACTGCAATGGTGGAAGCGGTAACAGCTGCATTCCCGAAGGTGATCGTGGTGCTGGACGTGGGCGGCATGGTGGATTCCGCATGGTTTAAGGACAATGAGAAGATTTCTTCCGTTCTGCTGGCATGGCAGGCAGGAATCGAAGGCGGACTCGCGGTAGCGGATATCCTTTGCGGTGATGTGAATCCTTCCGGCAAGCTTGTGGACACCTTTGCGGGCTCCTTTGACGATTATCCGTCCTCTGCAGGCTTTAATGAGTCAGAGGATTATGTGGAGTATACGGAAGACATCTATGTGGGATATCGGTATTTTGAGACGGTTCCGGGAGCAGCCCAAAAGGTGAATTACCCGTTCGGGTTCGGCCTGTCCTATACTTCTTTTGAGATCGATGACATTTGCGGCCAGGAGAATGATGGACAGATCCGCATTTCTGCGCGCGTGACCAATGTGGGAAAAGTGAGCGGCAAAGAAGTGGTGCAGCTGTATTACGAAGCGCCTCAGGGGAAGCTCGGAAAGCCTGCCAGAACGTTGGGAACTTTTGAGAAGACGAGGCTTCTTCTTCCGGGCGAGAGCCAGAAGGTGTTCTTGAGCCTGAATGCGGATCAGATGGCAAGTTATGATGACATGGGAAAAGTGGCCAAGTCCGCCTATGTCTGCGAAGCCGGAGAATACAGATTCCACCTGGGAAATTCGGTTCGCAACACGCAGGTAGTGCCCTTTGTGCATGTTGAGAAGGAAGACCGCGTAACGGTTCAGCTGCAGGAACGCGTGGCGCCTGTCCTTTTGAAGAAGAGGATGCTGGCGGATGGAAGCTATGAGGAACTGCCCGTGCAGCCCGATACCGGCAAGGAGATGAATCCTCTCTTTGTGGAGGGCAAGCAGCCTTATAAAGGAGACTGGAGAGAAGAACTGGCGCTTTCTGCAGGAGAAGGCGCGCCGGAAGAGAAGGCGATGCTGATCGATGTGGCGGAAGGAAGAGTGACGATGGATGCATTCCTTGCACAGCTTTCCTGCGGCCAGCTGATCGATCTACTGTGCGGCCAGCCAAATACAGGCGTGGCGAATACCTTTGGCATGGGCAATCTTCCGGAATATGGAATTCCGAATGTGATGACCGCAGACGGACCGGCAGGGGTGCGTATTGCGCCTGAAATGGGCGTATGCACGACGGCATGGCCCTGCGCAACCCTGATCGCCTGTACCTGGGAACCATCTTTGGCGGAGCAGATCGGAGCGGCCGGAGCGAGGGAGATGAAGGAAAATAACCTCGGCGTGTGGCTGACCCCTGCGATGAATATCCACAGAAGCCCGCTTTGCGGAAGAAATTTTGAATATTATTCGGAAGATCCGCTGATCGCCGGGAAAATGGCTGCCGCCAAGGTGAGGGGCATTCAGTCCGAACATATCGGAGCGAGCGTGAAGCATTTCTGCTGCAATAATAAAGAGACGAATCGGAAAGAAAGCGACTCCAGGGTATCGGAAAGAGCGCTGCGCGAGATCTATTTGAAAGGCTTTGAGATCGCCGTGAAGGAGGCGCAGCCGTGGACGCTTATGACCTGTTATAACCTTGTGAATGGGCAGTATGCTTCAGAGAGGAAGGACCTTCTGGAAGGCATCCTGCGTGAAGAATGGGGCTTTCAGGGAATGGTCACCACGGATTGGTGGAATAAGGCATATCAGTACAAGGAAATTCTTGCAGGCAACGACCTGAAGATGGGAGCCGGAGATCCGGAACAGGTTTATGAAGCCCTGAAGGAAGGAAAGATTACCCGGGAGGATATTACGGTCTGCGCGAAGCGGATCCTGGAGACGATCCTTAAATTTGATTAATCCTGATTTGATTCATTCTGTCGGGTTTGGGACAGAATCTGCCGGATGGGCGTGAATCCGTCCGCGACGCGGGAAGATGTCTCAGAAAACCAGAGTGAAAAAGAATAAAAACAGCGGGCGCCGCATGTGGAAGGCGCCCGCCGTTTAACG
>USKC01000313.1 GCA_900555195.1 uncultured Lachnospiraceae bacterium | reverse complement strand
GCCTCCTTTGCGAAATCCTGTACGCTGTAGTTAAGGGACTTGGCGAATGTCTCTATGAAGGAACCGCAGCCGGAAGAGCAGGCTTCGTTCAGCTGTACGCTGTCCACATTTCCGTTTTTGATCTTGATGCACTTCATATCCTGTCCGCCGATATCCAGGATACAATCCACCTGCGGATCGAAAAAGGCGGCGGCATGATAGTGCGCGACCGTTTCCACTTCCCCGTCATCCAGCAGGAAAGCCGCCTTCATCAGCGCTTCTCCATACCCGGTGGAACAGGAGCGGACGATCCGAACGCCCTTGGGAAGCTGGGAATAGATATCCTGGATCGCCTGGATTGCCGTCTTCAGCGGACTGCCGTTGTTGTTGCTGTAGAAAGAATATAGCAGGGAGCCGTCTTCCCCCACGAGGGCCACTTTTGTGGTAGTGCTTCCGGCGTCAATGCCCAGGAAGCAGTTGCCCGCATAATCCTCCAGAGAGGCGGTTTTAACGCAGTGACTGTCATGACGGTTCCGGAAGGCTTCATATTCTTCGTCAGAAGTGAAGAGGGGCTCCATGCGGGCTACTTCAAATTCCATCTTAATGCCGCCGGAAAGTTTCTTCACCATTTCATCCAGAGTGATGGAGACGTCCTGTTTATAGTTCATGGCGGAACCGATGGCTGCGAACAGATGGGAATTCTTCGTTTCTATGGTATGTTCTTCATCCAGCTTCAGAGTGCGGATGAAAGCCTTTTTGAGCTCTGATAGGAAGTGGAGCGGCCCTCCCAGGAAGGCCACATGGCCGCGGATGGGTTTGCCGCAGGCGAGTCCGCTGATGGTCTGATTGACTACCGCCTGGAAAATGGAAGCGGACAGATCTTCTTTCGTAGCACCATCATTGATCAGCGGCTGAATATCGGATTTGGCAAATACGCCGCATCTTGCAGCGATGGTATAAAGCGACTGATAATTCTTGGCGTACTCGTTCAGGCCGGAAGCATCGGTCTGAAGGAGGGATGCCATCTGGTCGATGAAGGAACCCGTGCCGCCGGCACAGATGCCGTTCATACGCTGTTCCACATTTCCGTTTTCAAAATATATAATTTTTGCATCTTCTCCGCCCAGTTCAATTGCCACGTCCGTTTTTGGAGCGAGTTCCTGAAGGGAGGTGGAGACCGCGATCACTTCCTGTACGAATGGTACGCCGAGATGATTGGCCAATGTCAATCCGCCGGAGCCGGTGATCATGGGATGCAGGGTAAGATTGCCGAGCTTACGGTATGCATCTGAAAGAAGATCAGACAGAGTTTCCTGGATGTTGGCAAAATGCCTTTTATAATCGGAAAAAAGGATGGTGTGATTTTCGTCCAGAATTGCAATTTTTACCGTGGTGGAACCGATGTCGATCCCGAGAGTATACAAAGGATTGGTAGTACTCATAAGGTAAAATTTCCCTTTCTTCTTAATTAAATGTGTTTTCGATTAACTTTTACATTATACGACACAAGTTTTTGAAAAGCAACTAAAGAACCTGTTAAAAAAATGGGACACGTTTCTAAATTTTTTATAACTTCCATGAATTTATGAAAGCATTCGTTTACTTTTCCGTAGCAGAATGATAGAATGGTTAAAAAATTGAAAAGCTGGCGCAAAGCGCGGATAGGAGTTTTTATGAATGGTCGTCTTTCTGACAGATTCGAGAGAAAGTTCAGCAAATATGCGATTCCGAACCTCTCTTTGTATCTGATAATATGTTATGCGGTGGGGTATCTGATTTACTTCATCAACCCTCAATTTCTCGGGTATCTGACGCTGGATCCGTTTGAAATCTTTTTCCATGGTCAGGTGTGGAGGCTGGTCACCTGGATTTTAATTCCACCGGAGACTTCTAATATTTTCTTTACGGTGGTTATGCTGGTTTTTTACTATTCTATTGGCACGCAGCTGGAGCGGGTCTGGGGAACTTATCGCTATAATCTGTACCTGTTCATGGGGATGATTTTTACGATTTTGGGAAGCATCCTGCTATTTGTGCTCTGCCTGGTTTTAGGAACGCAGGCATTGGAGGCTGGCACGGATACCCTATATGTGGTGAATAACAGTCTGTATGTTTATTTCGGTGCTTTTTCCACTTATTACATTAATATGTCGATTTTTCTGGCCTATGCGGCTACGTTCCCTGAGATGCAGGTGCTGCTGATGTTCATTATTCCGATTAAGGTGAAATGGCTGGGGATTATATACGGCGTGCTGCTGGTTTTCGAATGCTTATCCGGAGGGCCCGTAACATGGGTTGTAGTGGGGTCTTCGTTGCTTAATTTTGTTGTATTTTTCTTAACCAGTAGAAATCATATTCATATGTCTCCGGGACAAATGAAGCGCAGACATGATTTTAAAAAGAAAATGCGCGCACCTCAGGGAATTACAAAGCATCGCTGCGCGGTCTGCGGAAGGACGGAGGAAGACGATCCTACATTAGAGTTCCGTTTTTGCTCCAAATGTTATGGTAATTATGAGTATTGCCAGCATCATCTGTATACCCATGTCCATGTGAAACCGCCTTATGAGGTGAAATAGGGCATCGGCGGGATAGAATTCGGATTTTTTATAAAGAATAGTTCAGAGAATGAGGAAAGGAAGATATGAGTCAGGAACAGGAATTTGCCAAGCGTCTGGAGAGCCTGAAGCGCCTTGCGAAGGAACAAGGAAACTGTGTGAGCGAGAAGCAGGTACAGGATGCATTCGAAGAGATGCATTTAAAAAAAGATCAGCTGCAACTGGTTTTAGAGTATCTGAAGGGACAAAAAATTGGTATAGGCAGTCCGGCCAATCCGGAAGATTATCTAACGGATGAGGAAATGCATTATCTGGATTCTTATTTGGAAAGCATTGCGGACTTGGGAACACTTCCTGAAGGGGAAAAGGAGGCGGTCACACTTTCTGCCATGGCGGGAGACGGGGATGCCAGGCGGCGTCTGATAGAAATCTTCCTGCCGCAGGTAGCGGACATTGCCAAACTGTATGCGGGACAGGGCGCATTATTGGAAGATCTGATTGGAGAAGGCAATGTGGCCCTTGCCATGGCAGTGGAGATGCTGGAAGGGGCTGCGAACGCGCAGGAAGCGCACGGCCTGATCGGAAGCATGATTATGGAGGCCATGGAGAATCACATTGCTGAGAATGTGCAGGAAAAGGAAACGGGAGAAAAAGTGGCTGGAAAGGTGAACCAGGTGGCGGATCAGGCCAGGGAACTGGCGGAGAGCTTGGGACGGAAAGTGACGCTGGACGAATTGGCGGATGAGACCGGAATGAGCCTGTATGAGCTCATGGAAGCGGTGTCCTTTTCGGGAGATGCCATTGAGGATATTGATACATCTAAGAAATGATGGGATGAGGAGCCATATGGGAGACCGTGATTTTAAATATGTGATACAGGATATGTCCAATATCTATATAGGAGCCAGATTCAGCTATGGAGAACTGATGGAGGAAGAGGAAGTTCCTTATAAGCTGAAAAAAGTAATTTTCCGAATTTTTCTGCAGGAAGTGCCGGAAGAGACCACCCCTGAGAATCATATATTCCTTCTGAATAGGGACAGCGCTTCTTATCGGGCGCTGAGGAAGATGAAGGTGCGATTCCGAATGAGCGTATGGGACGAGACAAAGGGGAAAAAAGGCGGAGCATATGTGAATCGGGAATATGGCCTGGATGAAATCCTGGATGATTCCGAGCTGCAGGGGAAAAGGGACAAGATCGTGGTGGAAGAGATGCGCATCAGCAAATTGGGGCTGGCCGCTGTAATCGTCTAGCCAGATGGCCACGCAGAAGAGCGATCCGTCAGAGAAAATGGGAAATGAGGAATGAAATGAATTGGTTACTACTCAGCCCTCCGCCTATGCCGTTTTGTCTCCCTTGTTTGTGCCCCGGT
>USKC01000312.1 GCA_900555195.1 uncultured Lachnospiraceae bacterium | reverse complement strand
TGCCCATGCTTGGGGAACCAGGTGGCACAAGCGAGGGAGGCGGGACAGCATATGCAGAAAGCTGGGTAGTAACCCGTGCTGCGGGCAATGCGAAGGCGGACTGTTGACAAGGTTTCCATTAAATGTTACATTTAAAACCGATTCATAGATATTTGGTTCGGCTGTATTTGAACCATATCCGGAAACGAATCAGTATTCAGCGGAATTTGAGAGGTATATCATATGCATTGGTCAGACAGGATCGCAGATGAAATTATCAGGCGCCGCCCTGATAAGGAAGAATATGTATGCGCGGCAGGAATCAGCCCGTCCGGTTCCATACACATCGGTAATTTCAGAGATATCGCCACCAGTTTGTTCGTGGTTAAGGCTCTGAAGCGGCGGGGAAAGAAGGCGAAGCTTCTCTTTTCCTGGGATGAGTTCGACAGGCTTCGGAAGATACCTGTCAATGTGGCCAAGATACCCAGGCCGGAAGGGGAGAAGCCGTGGGAGGAGTATATCGGTTATCCGTATGTGGATGTGCCGAACCCGTATGAAGACGGCTGCACCAATTATGCGAAGCATTTCGAGAAGGAATTTGAAGAGGCTATGGAGCGTTTCGGTATTCAGATGGACTATCGCTACCAGGCCGATATGAACCGTTCCGGCAAATATGCGAAGCATGTGATCGAAGCGCTTAAAAAGAGGGGAGAAATCTTCGATATCCTGGACAGCTTCCGTACGCAGGCGGCACAGGAAGGAGAGCGGGAAGCTTACTATCCGGTGAGCATTTATTGTCCCCATTGTAAGAAGGATACCACGAAAATCTTGTCCCTGTCTGAAGACTGTACAGTGGCAGAGTATGAATGTGCCTGCGGACATAAGGGTACGTTTGATTTTACAAAAGATTTCAACTGCAAGCTGGCCTGGAAGATTGACTGGCCCATGCGCTGGATGTATGAAGGGGTGGACTTTGAGCCCGGCGGAAAGGACCATGCCAGCCCGGGCGGCAGCTACGATACCAGCCGTGTGATCGCAGAGAAGATTTTCGGCTATGAGGCTCCGGTATTCCAGGGTTATGAGTTCATCGGCATCAAGGGAGCCACCGGCAAGATGTCCGGATCTTCAGGACTGAATCTGACTCCGGACACGCTGCTGAAGCTTTATCAGCCGGAGATCATTCTGTGGCTCTACGCGAAATCCGAGCCCACAAAGGCGTTCGATTTCTGTTTTGATGATGGGATCCTGCGCCAGTATTTTGAATTTGACAAGCAGTATAATGAATTCCTGGCAGGGGGTGGGGATGATTTCCTGAAAGTCGTTATGGCAAACTGCCTGAGAGAGGAAGGATGTGAGGATGGAAAGCCGGTTTACCGGAAGATTGAGACCGTTCCCATGAGCCTTTTAGTACAGCTTGGCTCCGTGGTGGACTTCAATGTCCCGATGCTGGAAACCGTTTTTGCCAAGATCGGCCAGCCCTTCACCTATGAACAGTTCAAGGATCGTCTGGAGAGGGCCAAATACTGGCTGGAACAGTGCTCTCCGGAGAATGTGAACCGCCTGCGTCCTTACCGTAACTGGGAAGTTTATGAATCCCTCAATCAGGAGGAGAAGCAGGAGATCGCCCTCCTGCATGCATATATCGCAAAGGGAGGCTATAGTTTAGAGGATCTGAACCAGGAACTGTACGCCATTCCGAAGCAGGTGATGGGTCAGATGGAGGATCCGAAGGAACTGAAGAAAGTCCAGGGACAGTTCTTCAAGAATGTGTATAAACTTCTGATCGATAAGGAGAAGGGACCCAGGCTGTATCTGTTCCTCTATGCGATCGATCCGGAAAGATATGTGAAGCTTTTGGATTTCTCCACGCCCATGACGGAGGAAGAGAAGCAGCCCGTGCCCGCGGCGGAACCTGCCGAGGAGCCTGTGAAAAAACAGGTGCAGTATGGGGAGCCTGATCCGGTGGAGCCTGTAAGAGAAGAGATTACCATGGAAGATTTCGCGAGGATGGATATGCGTGTCTGCAAGATCCTGAAGTGTACAGAAATCCGGAAGTCTCACAGCTGTTATAAACTCACCCTGTTTGACGGCCTAAAGGAGAGGGTGATTGTATCCAGCATCAAGAGTTATTATACGCCGGAAGAGATGGTCGGCAAGAAGATCATCGTGCTGGCAAACCTGAAGCCCGCGCGCTTCTCAGGCGTCACCAGTGAAGGAATGCTGCTGGCCGCCACGAACAATGCCTGCGGCTGCCAGGTCATCTTTGTGGATGACATCATTCCGGAGGGAACCAGAATCTGTTAATTGCTGTATCAAGCGAGGAGGATGGACGATGAGGTATCCGCATTTTCTGAAGCAGGGAGGAACGATCGGCTTTGTGGCGCCGTCCTTCGGATGCGCAACTGAGCCTTACAAGAGCGCATTCGTTCACGCGCAGGAGCGGTTTCGCGAACTGGGCTATCAGCTGAACCTGGGGCCGAACTGTTATGAGGACAAGGGCGTCGGAATCAGCAATACGCCGGAGCTTTGCGGACAGGAAATCAACGCATATATGATCGGGGAACAGGCGGATGTGGTGATCAGCTGCGGAGGCGGGGAACTGATGTGTGAAATCCTGGATCATGTGGACTTTGACAGGATCCGCGCGGCAGCCCCCAAATGGTACATGGGCTATTCCGACAACACCAATCTGACGTTCCTGCTGCCTACGCTCTGTGATACAGCGTCTATTTATGGCCCTTGTGCAGGCGCGTTCGGCATGGAACCCTGGCATGCGTCCATACAGGATGCCATGGATCTGCTCTGCGGCAGGAAGCTGACGATGCATAACTATGAAAAATGGGAAAAAGAAGGGCTAAAGGATGAGGATAATCCTCTGGCGCCGATTTATGTCACAGAACCTGTGATCATTCGTCCCTTTGGCCTGCAGGACGGACAGACTGCATTTTCTGGGCGCTTGCTGAGGCTGTCTGGACTGTTTGGTGAATCTGCTGGGAACCTCCTATGACCGTGTTCCGGACTTCGCACAGCGCTATGAAGAGGATGGAATCATCTGGTTCCTGGAGGCCTGTGATCTGAATGTCTTTTCCATCCGCCGCGCCATTTGGCAGATGAAGCATGCGGGATGGTTTTCTCATGTGAAGGGATTCCTGATTGGCCGTCCGCTGTGTTTCGGGCAGGAGATGATGGGCTTGGATCAGTACCGCGCGGTATGGGAGCCGCTTAAGGAATACGGAGTGCCCGTGATTATGGATGTGGATTTGGGCCATCTGCCGCCTATGATGCCGCTGATCTGCGGAAGCAGGGCCCAGGTAGAATGCCGGCCCGGCGGTAGGTTCGGGGACGGAAACGTTTCTTATACATTAAAAATCTCCATGGAACTGAAAGGTTAACCGCTCAGACGAGTCCGGACGGCTGCCTGCCAAAACCATGGAGACATAGAGAGAGATTTGGCGAAAATCCGCGAAGACATTTCTAATTCATAATAGAGATGCCGAAGCGGATTTTTCTGTAAATTTTCTGAATGATAACAATCGGAAGGCTGATCAGCAGATACAAGGTAGAGAGAACTCCGGCAAGCCCTCCGATAAGCATGAGTAATAACAATCCAACGTTCACAATCGTTGCCTCCTTCTGTAATGTCCATTCGCAACAGCGCAGACAAGCCTGAACTGTTACAAACAATATTACTTTTCGGAACCGTTTAAAACCATCTGTAAAAGTACAGCTACAATAATAATCGCACCCTTAATTGCATCGACAAGAAATGAATTTACGCCCATCAGATTCATCATATTGTTGATAATCCCAAGGGTAAGTGTTCCCAGAACGGTAAATCCAATCTTTCCCTTTCCTCCGGCCATGCTTGTACCGCCAATAACGGCTGCTGCGATGGCATCCATTTCATAGCTCGATCCCGAGGGCGCTGAATTCACGCT
>USKC01000311.1 GCA_900555195.1 uncultured Lachnospiraceae bacterium | reverse complement strand
CTATTATGAAATAGAGACGGAGATGACAGAATTTGAGGGAAGTCTGGATGAAATAGGATTGAAAGCTTCCTGAGAGAGAAGTGTCAGAGAAAAAGCGGATTTTGCATGGACAGATATATTTGTGGGGAGGCGGCGTGTTCCTGTAGGCGGGAATGCGCCGTTTTTTTATGTGACCGGAAAAGCTGGAAGGAGCTGTTTGGCAGGGAGAATAGGGCGGCAGCATGGAGCAAGAAGCGCATTGTTACTGACTCGGCCCTCTGTGTATTGTATGCACCTTTCCCCATATCGTATCTGCTTTTCCATATATGATAAGTCCATGGACATTCCCCTGCAGGTATGGTAAGATCGAGGCTAAGAAAAGGAAGGTTTATAGCGGAATGCAAGCCGCTTCGGCGGCGGAAAGGGAGGAAAAATGAAATTCAGATTGAAGGAGGCCCCTGCCGGATATGAGGAAGGAGTGCGGGAACTGCTGGAAGAAAGAGGACATCGCCTGCTTGGAACCGGAGAAGATGGGGGCCGGGAACTGGTAGTAGAACTGTGCCTGAGGGAAAGCCCGGAGAAGAAGGTGCGGGTGTCCTATTGCGGTGCCCGGCAGGAAAACGGGGAGAAAACAGGGAGCGGCGAGCTGATAAGCTGCCATAAGACGTTCCTGTTCCGGGCGTTGATGCTGCTGCTCCAGAGGCTGGAAGCTTCGGAGGAGAGCTTTACGCTGGAAGAGGAAGTATGGCTGGATCGGAATGGGGTGATGCTGGACTGTTCCAGGAACAGCGTTCTGCGTCCGGAGATGATCCGGCGGTATATCCGCTTATTGGCCAGCTTGGGAATGAATACGCTCATGCTGTATACGGAAGATACTTATGAAGTGCCGGAATACCCTTATTTCGGGGCTTTCCGGGGCCGGTTTACAAAACAGGAACTGCATGGACTGGCCTGCTATGCGGATCAGTTTGGCATTGAGATGGTTCCCTGTATACAGGCGCTGGCCCATCTCAAGAACACGCTGCGTTGGAAGGCCATGGGCAAAATGCAGGATACGGATGATATCCTCATGGTGGGAGAAGAGGAAGTCTATCGTTTTGTGGAAGCGTGTATCCGCAATGCCTCGGAACCGTTTCTGACCAAACGGATCCATCTTGGGATGGATGAAGCGTGGTCGCTGGGACTGGGCAATTATCTTCATAAAAACGGATACCATTCCAAGGCAGAAATCATGTCCGCCCATCTGGAACGGGTGGCGGAGATTTGCAGGAAACTGGGCCTGTCCCCGATGATTTGGAGCGACATGTATCTGCGGATGAGTTCGCCGGACAATGATTACTATGATGTTCCCCTGGATTCTGATCTGTCGCAGGCGGTGAAGCCTCCGGAAAATGTGACGCTGATATACTGGGACTATTATCACACGGATCGTTCTTTTTATGAAGCGTATCTGCGCATGCACAGACAGCTGTCGGATAAGGTGATTTTTGCCGGGGGAGGCTGGGTATGGAACGGCGTATCCCCGAACCTGAAGGGAGCCCGGCAGACGATGGAAGCAGGGCTGAACGCCTGTAAAATAAGCGGCGTGCGCGAAGCGTTCTGCACCATGTGGCAGGATGACGGGGCGGAGACGCCCATGGGAGCGGGGCTTGTCTCCATCGTGCGTTTCGCGGAGCATGGATTTGCGAGATACGTTTCCGAAGAGGAGCTAAAGGCGAGGTTTGCTTTCCTGACCGGGGTGGAGTATGACACATTCATGATATTGGAAGAATTCGACGGAGTGCCGGGAGGCGAATTCTACGATAATCCTTCCAAATATCTGCTCTATCAGGATGCGCTGCTGGGATTGTTTGACGCCCAGATGAAGGGCTGGGATGTGAGAGGCTATTATGACGGGCTGCGTTCCCGGCTTGCCGCGGCAAAGAAGCCGCAGGATAAGGAAGAGGGGCATGCAGGATGGCTGGGAACGTATGCCGGAAAAATTCTGGAGCTTTACCAGGCGCTGGCGGAAGCGCTGATGGTAAAGGGGCCTCTTGGATGTGCGCTGTCAGCGGCCTATGAACAAAAAGAAAAAAAAAAAAAAAAAAAGAGGGAGCGGTTTTTTTTCGAAAGAGATCCCGGCATGTATGGAAAAGATCCGGACGTATCTGGATTGCCGGGAAGCGCTTTGGAACGTGGAGAGCGGGATTTTTGGATTTGAAGTGCTGGATATCCGCCTCGGGGGCCTTCTGGCCAGGCTGGAGAGAGCCGGGAAGCGTGTCAGGGCATATGTATCCGGCGGGATAGACAGCCTTCCGGAACTGGAAGAACCCAGAGTGGCCTTCCTGCCCGCAGAGGGAACGGAAGAGGGATGGGAAAAGCATCCTGCCCGTCCTGTCTGCAGCTGCAACAGCTGGCAGACGATCGTATCCGCATCCCCTATCTGAGTGCTTCCCTATAGAGGAAAAAGAAAGGCGCGGCAGATGTGAGAATGCCGGTGAGGACGAAGGATTCCGGGGTGTCGGGAGGGGCGCTCCGGAATTCTTGCTTTATAAAGATTGCCGCGCTGGAAACCTGAAGGAGATGGGAAGCGAAGCCGCAGGAACGCTTGACAGAAGAGGAAGGGCGGAGTATATTCATAACAGATAATCCTACTGATAAAGTATGAATTGTGGGAACGATGCATATGCTGAAGGAATAGGAGCAGAATCGCGAGGAAACCAGTGCGGCATGGTGTCCGCAGGCGTTTGGAAAAAGAGTGCGCGTCAGCGTGCGGATGGGAGGGAAGATGTCGAATATCAAGCATAATATTACGGAACTGATCGGAAAAACTCCGTTGATGGAACTGGGAAATTATATGGCGGCAGCGGGCATTCAGAATGCGACGATTCTGGCAAAGCTGGAATATCTGAATCCTTCAGGAAGCGTGAAGGACAGAACCGCTCTACAGATGATTCAGGATGCGGAACAGGAAGGCCTGCTTGCTCCGGGGGCCACAATCATCGAGCCCACCAGCGGCAATACGGGGATTGGGCTTGCGGCGATCGCTGCCGCGAGGGGATATGAAGTGATCCTGACCCTGCCGGAGACGATGAGCGAGGAACGCAGGAAGCTTCTGGCCGCTTATGGGGCGAAGATTGTGCTGACTCCGGGAGCGGAAGGCATGAAGGGAGCGATTGAGAAGGCGGAAGAGTTGCACAGGCAGATCCCGGGTTCTTTTGTGCCCGGCCAGTTTGACAATCCTTCCAATCCGAAGGTGCACCGCCTGACCACGGGGCCGGAGATCTGGGAAGATACGGACGGAAAAGTGGATATCTTGGTGGCCGGAGTGGGGACCGGAGGCACGCTGAGCGGAACCGGGGCATATTTAAAGGAAAAGAATCCAGACCTTAGAGTGGTGGCCGTGGAACCGGCACATTCCGCCGTCCTGTCCGGCAAACCGGCCGGCTCCCATGGGCTGCAGGGGATCGGAGCCGGATTCATCCCTTCCATCCTGGATACGGCCATTTATGATGAAGTGATTGCGGTGGAGGAGGAAGACGCATATGCTGCAGGAAGGCTTCTTGCGGCGAAAGAGGGGATTCTGACGGGAATTTCAGCCGGTGCTGCGCTGCATGCCGCCGCCCTGCTTGGAAAACGCCCGGAGAATGCAGGAAAGGTGATTGTGGTTCTCCTCCCGGACTCTGGCGACCGTTATCTGTCAACACCGCTTTTCTAAGCATGACCTGATTTGATGCGGCCCGGCCCTCCGTATTCCGGCCCGGCCTCCCGGTTCGTCCAGCTGCCTGGTCCGCGCCCGCGCCTGGTTCCTGTATGCGGCCTGTGGGGAAGGGGCTGAGGCTGGCTGTATCCTTTCCCCTGCCGACCGCTTCAAAAATCGGCTGTTTCTAACTTTTCTGCCGGGAGTATGCTCCCGCCTGGCGGCTAAACTCCGCCCTTCGGGCGTCAAACAACGCCGCCAGG
>USKC01000310.1 GCA_900555195.1 uncultured Lachnospiraceae bacterium | reverse complement strand
AGGCGGGAAATATGAAGCTGGACCAGATGGATGTTTCCAATATCTTAAAAGGCATTGATGTTTCCTCCATTGCCAGGCAGATTGCCCAGTGGGCCATTATCGCGGCAGCTACCGGCGTAGGCGCGATTTTCGGCCCCGTCGGAGGAACCATTGGATTCTTTGCCGGCCTGGTAGCGGCCGCGTTCATCGGCGATGATAAACTGGAGGAGAAACGGCCCAGGAAAAAACGCCAGAGCGCGGCAGCTACGGTGAAGAAGAAGATTCGGGAATCTAAGGTCCAGCTGATGCAGGAGTTTCAGAAAGATTTTTCCCGGTTTGAATCGGAATATTCCAAACATGTGGATCAGTCCTTAACGGCGGCTTTTGAGATTGTATCCTTAAAACGATTTTCCATGTAAACTTATTGGGGCCGGCGGGGAAAGGAGAGAGAGATGGCGGACAGTGTACAGAAACGGATTCTTGGGCAGTGCAGAAACGCCCTTCTGGGGGGAGTGCCCATCCTTTATATCAAAACGGATTCCCATATTTTGATTCAGAAGCTGCTTCTGGATGAGACATCTCCCCTGGTGGTTCTGTTAAGCAATGGAGGACGGAAGGGGACGGAGGAGCAAAGGGAGCTGAAATATATGCGTCCTGTTTATGAGCTGGAAAATCCTCAGGACAGGCAGCTTCGATATTGCTTAAACTACCGGAATTCCCTTCCGGAGATGGATTCCGGCGGGCTGTACCGGGAGCTTTATGCCAGCCCCAGGGATATGGCCAATGAACGGATGACTGGCCCCTTTTTATGGTCGGTAAACATGCCGGATGATCCTCAGGAATTAAAGCGGATATACCGCGGGCTGGAGCAGTACGTAACGGCTCACGAGGATGAAAACCATCCCCAGTACCCGGTGCTGCAGCGGAGCGTGGTTATCTTGTATTCCTCCCAGGTGTTTCTCTCCCCCATGCTGAGAACTTATACGGAGTTTATCGATGTGGGATATCCCGATGAGGAGGAGATCCGGGAGCTGATTAAATCGGAATCCGGCGGGGACCGGAATCTGATCGAAAACGAGGAATATCTGTCGGCTCTTTGTACGGATTTTCTGGGATTTACCACAGAGGAAATCGTCATGACCATGCAGAGGATCATGGCTGCTTCCTCCCTGCAGCGTTCTGATGAGGCGGAAGGAATCATCAGGGAGCATAAGCGCCAGAAAATGCAGGGAGGCATTCTGGAACAATGTGACCCGGAGGGGAATATCGGCGGAATGAATCAGTTCAGAGCGTGGCTGATGAAGCAGGTAAAACCCTTAAAGTATTCTGCTTCTTACATGAGAAAGAACGGAACGCCCCCGCCGAAAGGGGTGCTCCTGTGCGGAATTCCGGGATGCGGAAAATCCGAGGCAGCCAAGTTTACTGCCCAGATCTTAAATCTTCCCCTGCTGAAAATGGATATTGGAAGCCTGATGGATAAATATCAGGGCGTTTCTGAACAGAGGATGCGGGATGCGCTGAAAATGGCAGAGGCCATGGCCCCCTGCGTCCTGTGGATCGATGAACTGGAGAAAGGATTCAGCGGCGCCGGTTCCAACGGAGATTCTTCCTCCTTTAAGCGAATGTTCGGTTATCTGCTGGGGTGGATGCAGGATAATCAGAAGCCCTGCTTCATCTTTGCCACTGCCAATGATATCGGCGGTCTTCCCAAGGAATTTTTCCGGAGCGGACGATTTGACGGGCTGTACGCGGTATACCTGCCTACCGCCGCGGAGTGCGTCAGCATTTTTAAGTCCTGCATGGAAAGAATCGAAAAAAATATGGCCAGAGCCCGGCACTGCAGGAGAGAGGAGGCAGTGATTTTTTCCCCGTCCTGTTATGAGGATAATATGCTGCGGCGTCTGGTGAATGATACTTTGGTCCTTCCGGATAAAAGTCCCAGAATGATCATCGGATCCGACATTCAGAAAGCGGTGAATCTGGCCATGGGGAGACTGTTCAACGAAACCAGGATAAACGGCGAAGCCTGGGACAGGGCCCTGCGTCAGGTGATTGGCTCCGGGGATTTCAGCACCTTCGGAGACGGCGAGGAAAACAGGGACAGCATCGCGGTCAGTTACTGCAGAATGCTGCGGAAGGGATTTATTCCTACGTCGGATCACGTTCTTTTTCGGAAAGAGGATTATCATGTGGAATTCGCGGAGGAATATGAACGGTTAAAAGGGATGTCCACCGTCTCCATGAGCGATGAGGAATTAAAGCAGCATAAAGAGCGGCTGAGGCAGTTTGAAATTTTGCAGGACAGCGGCCGGCAGTTTGCGGACCCTTATGATGCTTCCGTGTATCATTTTTTGAGAAACCGGATTAACCAGATGGCGGCGCTGCTGGAAAGGCGGGAAAGGGAACTGCTGCTTCGCTGATGGGGAAGGACAAAGAAGGAAGGAGAGGTGACAGGAATGGTTGCAGAGACCATAATCGCCCTGGGAATCGCTGCTGCGGTGCAGATTCTGTTCAGTGTAATCGGAGGACTGATTAAACAGTGGGGAAGCCAGGAAATGCCGGAAACGATTCAGGCCGAGATGAGCGATACGGACCAGGCAAAAATCCGGGATACGCAGCGGCTGATGGCGGACTGCTTCGGAGACAATGTAACAGACCGCATCCGAAACGCAAGCAACAAAGAGAGGATCGCGCTGATGGCGGATTTCGCGGAGCGGCTGGCCAGGGAGTATGATCTGGATATTGAGGTTGACGTTACGGTCAGCAATCTCCAAAACTGCGGAGCTTATAACTGGAAGGAAAAGAAGGCTGTGTTCAATATCGCCCTTCTGATGGTTGACGGCGATCATGAACAGTTCGCCTATTGCGTCCGGGAAACTCTGGATACCATTATTCATGAGCTCCGTCATGCAGTTCAGCATAAGAGCATAGAACAGCCTGGATTTTGGAATGTGGAGGATGAGGTGAGAAACGCCTGGGCCAATAATATGGCTTCCGGCAATTATATCCGCCCGGAGGTGGATATGCGAGCTTACGCCATGCAGCCCATTGAACGGGACGCGGTTACCTTTGCCGCTTTAGTGATGAAGGGGGTGGATGAACAATGAGAATTTCGTTTAAGGAGTTTCACCGTTTCCTCAGCGAAGACGATTATACGGATAAGGAGATCAGACATTTATTCCATGCGGTGAAAGCCATGGATCAGGAAAGCCGGCGCTGGGTTCTGCGCTGGTTTAATCAGGGCAGCTACCCGGATCAGGAGATTGAAGGGGTTACGGCGAAGTATCTGGTGGAAACCTGCGGATATCGTCCCCTGAACGCGCTGATTATCCTGGACTGGCTGAAAGCGGATCCCCAGGCGGCGAAATACTTTGTCCTGAAGATCCCCTCCACCATTTCGCCGGGAGAGGCGATCGGTGAGGAGATCGAAAAAATCATGGAGGCAGAGGGAATACCGGTCCAAAAGGCCGAGGAGGAAGAGGAGCTGGGGGATATTTTATAGGAAATGGGCTGTCGGGAAATAGATATTTCCAGCAGGGGCCGGTACGACTCAAACGAGTCACACCGGCCCCTGATATTTACTCTATAAGTCCGCCGCCGGATAGGCGGCATGCATTCAGGGATGCCAAATGCGCCGCCAGATTTTTGCGGGATCGCTGGTGCGTTGGCTGCCGGCGCATGAAGGTTTACTCAAAAAAGATGGCTAATGATATTGTGATCAGTTTATGTGCCGCATTACCTTACCCATACACCTTGTAACTTTTTCGTTAAGCCTATTGACTCTGATACTTTGGAAGACAATTCAGTTCACCGAAACGAAATATTTCGAGAAAAAACAGGAGGCAGGAAGATGACAAATTTAACGTATACTTATACAATAAAAGAAGGAAAGTCTGTGGAGGAATTCATCTCCATGGTGGATATCTTTTTACAGAGCAGCGAAAACATGGAGACGCAGCGGGTTCCC
>USKC01000309.1 GCA_900555195.1 uncultured Lachnospiraceae bacterium | reverse complement strand
TTGTATGAAGCGCAGGAGACTGCCGGTTCGTGCAAATGTGTAGCCCATCCCTTTGACAGGCATTCCACAAGGAGCAATCAGTTTACGGAATATGCCGCGGATATGAATGTTATCCTGACCTATTATCATTGTATGGATGATTGGGAAGATGAAAAAAAACTGCTGAAAAGAGGCTATGCGGGAGTTCTCAAATCTGCGTTCCAAAAGGCAGAATCTTTATACCCCGAAAAAGCAAAGCGGATCGAGAGAGAACTTGTTCAGTTAAAAAAATATGAGCGTGACAGAGAAAGAAATCTTGACATGCCTGCGGGGTGTTTTGGTAATATAATGGCGGAGATATTCGCATACAGAAACGACGAGTGGCAGGAAGAACTGCAAAAGATGGGATTCTATCTGGGAAAATTCATCTATCTGATGGATGCCTATGAGGATATAGAAAAGGATGAAAAGAACGGCTGCTACAATCCTTTCGCTTTCAGCTATAAGGAAGAAGGCTTTGAAGAGGAGGTGCGCCGCATTTTAAGGATGATGATGGCGGAATGCTCCAAATCTTTTGAAAAACTGCCAATTCTGGAATATACGGAAATTTTGCGCAATATTCTCTATTCCGGCGTATGGTGCCGGTTTGAATATGTGAGAGGCAAAAGAAAGGAACAGCAGGAAAATGCGTGATCCATATCAGGTACTGGGTGTATCACGGGATGCATCTGATGAAGAGATAAAAAAAGCATACCGGTCTTTGAGCCGGAAATATCATCCGGATGCGAACGTGAATAACCCGAACAAAGACCAGGCGGAAGAGAAATTCAAGGAAATACAGCAGGCTTATCAGAAGATAATGGATGAGCGGCAGAATGGAGGAAGGAGCAGCAGCTACGAGGGCGGTTCATATGGAAACGGCGGATATCAGGATTTTGAAGATTTTTTCGGCGGCTTTGGTTTTGGCGGACAGAGTTACCGGCGCGCCCAGGATACGTCCGATTCGGATGAATATACCGTACACATGAAAGCGGCATGGAATTATATTCAGAGCAGACACTTTAGGGAGGCGCTGAATGTCCTGGCGGGAATCGAAGAGCGGACGGCACAATGGTACTATTACAGTTCCATCGCCAATTCCGGACTCGGCAATAATGTGATTGCTCTGGATCACGCCAGAAAAGCGGCTCAGATGGAGCCGAACAGGCAGGAGTACCGCAGCTGGCTTTCCCAGATAGAATCTGGAGGAAGTTGGTATCAGTCTCAGCAGATGCCCTATGGAATGCCGGTCATGGAAGGGAACAGTTTCTGCATGAAGCTTTGTATCGCCAACCTGATCTGCAATCTGTGCTGTGGAGGCGGCGGATTGTGCTGCGGAGGCGGTGTTCCGGTGGGCAGATTTTAGGTCATATTTGTTTTATAGGCGAAAAGGAAAAGGTGATGGATTATGAAGGCGATGGTTATATACTCGAGCCAGACTGGAAATACGCAGAAGGTGGCTGCTGGCATTTTCTCTGGCATACCCGGTGAAAACAAAGATATCCAGGAAATAGGGGCGTACTCAGGAACAGATGCGGATATTTTTTTCGTCGGTTTTTGGACGGATCGGGGAAACTGCGACAAATCTGTTGCAACGTTCCTTTCTGGACTTTCGGACAAAAGGGTGGTTTTGTTTGGAACATGTGGAATGGGAGGAGATGCCGAGTATTATAAAAGGATAGAGGAAAATGTCAGAAAATGGATTCCGGACAGTTGTATCTATTTGGGCTCTTTTCTCTGCCAGGGTAAAATGCCTATTCAGGTGAGAAGAAAGTATGAATCTATGGAAAAAGACGGGACGCCGGCCGATGTTGTCAGACGGCTGATTCATAATTTTGATGAAGCTTTGTTGCATCCAAATGAGGAAGATATACTGCGGGCAGCAGCTTTTGCGGGCAGGATGGTGGAACAGGCTGAAAATATGGAATAAGCAGAAGGAAATGTCCGTTTCTCATATATAATGGGCTCAAATGCGCTGGAAAGGAACGGCGATGTTTGCAATATAAGGACGATGCATAAAGTGCTGCGTCCGTTGAGAAACGGGGGGCTTCGCGAAGCGTGGCGCCCGTTGTTTATGTAGAGATTGTTCACATGTTCTTCATAAATATCTGATAAAATCAAAGCAGAATGACTGTTTGACAGGATGATCAAAAAAAGATAGAGAGGGATAGAATATGGAACGGACAAAAGTGCTGGTAGTAGATGATGAAAGCAGGATGAGAAAGTTGGTGAAGGACTTTCTGCAGAAAAATAATTATGAAGTTCTGGAGGCGGGAGACGGGAGCGAGGCGCTGGATATTTTCTTCGCCCAGAACGATATCGCGCTTATTATTCTGGATGTCATGATGCCTAAAATGGACGGTTGGCAGGTGTGCAGGGAAATCAGAAATTATTCCCGCGTACCCATCATCATGCTGACCGCCAGGGGTGATGAAAAGGATGAACTGCAGGGATTTGATCTGGGCGTGGACGAGTATATTTCCAAACCTTTCAGCCCTAAGATCCTGGTAGCGCGTGTGGAAGCAATTCTGAGAAGAACAGGAAAATCTGCCGCAGGAGAAGTATTGGATGAGGGTGGCATCCATTTAGATAAAGCAGCGCATATGGTAATGGTTGAAGGACAAAGCATCGATCTGAGCTTTAAAGAGTTTGAATTGCTCGCATATTTTATGGAGAACAAAGGAATTGCGCTTTCCAGAGAAAAGATACTCAACAATGTTTGGAATTATGATTACTTTGGCGATGCCAGGACCATTGACACCCACGTTAAGAAGCTGCGTAGCAAGCTGGGAGAGAAGGGAGACATGATTAAAACAATCTGGGGGATGGGATATAAGTTTGAGCCGGACGGAGAATAAATTGGAATATGAGGAGCCTATGGACAGCCCACTCGGTGGAAAGGAAGCAAGTAGTATATGAGATATTCCATCAGAAAGCAATTCGCCTGTATTTTTATTGGACTAATGGCCGCAAACATTTTGCTGTGCTGGTTTATCAACAGTACTTTTTTGGAACAGTTTTATTTTCATAATAAACAAAATGTGGTTATGGAGGCCTATGGGCAGCTGAACGAAGCGGCAAAGGACGGAATCATCAGTTCGGACGATTTTAATGTGCATTTGCAGCAGATCAGTGCCAGGTACAATATTTCTATCCTGATTTTGGATGAGGATTCTGAAACGATCCGGGTGAGCGGAGGCGATCCGTCCATGCTTAGAATGGATCTTTGGAATCATATTATTTTTGATTCCTATGAAAGTGGAGAGGATGGAGAGAATACCGAAGGAACAGACGAACAGACGCAGGAAGCCCAGATAGAAGGGGGGACTCTGAGAACGAACCGAGTCCTGGAAAGAAATTCCTCTCCATTTTACTTAGTACAGTTGGTGACCAGCAGAAGAGTGAATATAGACTATCTGGATATGTGGGGTTTTTTAGAAAATGGCAATCTTTTTTTTATCCGTACCGCATTAGAAGGAATCCGTGACAGCGTTCAGATATCCAATCAATTTCTGGCTTATGTGGGAATTTTGGCGACTTTAGCCTGTGGCATTATAATATGGGTAGTATCCAAGAAGATCACGGATCCAATACTGGAATTGGCCACTATTTCAGAACGGATGGCGCATCTGGATTTTGATGCGAGATATAAAGGAAAGAGTTTTAATGAGATAGCAGTATTGGGAAACCATATGAATGAAATGGCGGATACACTGGAACATACGATTTCGGAGTTGAAAACCGCTAATAATGAATTGCAGAAGGATATTGAGAAGAAGAATGAAATTGACGAAATGCGTAAGGAGTTTTTGGCAAATGTGTCCCATGAACTGAAAACACCGATCGCATTGATTCAGGGGTATGCGGAAGGGCTGAAGGAAGGGATTAATGATGATGCAGAGAGCAGGGAATTTTATTGTGATGTCATCATGGATGAGTCTGCTAAGATGAATAACATGGTAAAGAAACTGCTCA
>USKC01000308.1 GCA_900555195.1 uncultured Lachnospiraceae bacterium | reverse complement strand
CCACATGCAAGGCTTAGAAACAGCCAATTTTTAAAGTGGTTTGCGGAAAAAGAATTCATCCGACCCCTGCGCCGCAGAAGCCGGATGCCCATGCTCGGGGAACCAGGTGTCACAAACGAGTGCGACGGAACAGCACATGCGGAGAACTGAGCTGTAACATCTGTTCGTTACAGCTTCTTTCCTTGAAATATCTTGTTGACATGATATGGAAAATGTACAAATATGAATAATAAAGGACAAGCGATCATGAATAGGAGTATATAGGATGAGAACGATTTGTCAGGCGGATTGCTGCGGGGAATGTAGCAGACAGGCGGAATGCGGGGGATGCATCCAGACGGACGGGCATCCGTTCGGCGGGACATGCGTTGCGGCAGAGTGTATTAAAAGAGATGGGATGGAGGCCTTTATCCGCCTTAAAGAGGAATTGATTGAGGAGTTCCGTTCGCTCGGCATAGAAGATCTGCAGGTGAGTGATCTGAATTTGTTGAATGGCTTTTTCGTAAATTTGGAGTATCATCTTGCCAATGGGCAGGCTGTGAAACTGCTTGAGGACAATCACATATACCTAGGAAATCAGATCGAACGGCCTCAAAGCGACAGATGCTACGGCATAGTGGCGGATGAACAGCATCTGCTTGTGTGCGAATATGGATGCGGAGGGATGGAACCGGAGATTATTGTATATAAGAAAAGACAATAAGCTTGACAAGCATTCTTTTCAAGGATAATATGAACCTGTAACGAATATTGAAGAAATGTTTTCAGGAGAATAAGAGGACAGAGAATGTTTATTAAGTTAAGAAACATCTGATTGTTGGAGCATACGAAGAAGCGCGTTGTTTTGCAGGACGTTTTTGGCGGCCTGCGTAGCGGCGTGGTGTGCGAAGACAGTTCGGAGGATCTTAACGGAACTTTTGGCCGCGTATGGTATGGCGTGTGGACGGTTTATGGATAGTCCGCATGAATCGCGGCCGGAAAGGTGCAGAGAGCATTCTCTTTTTTTGTTGCCTGAAAACAGGATAAGCCGCATGGGCGAAGGCTGAAAGCGGCAGAATGGGAGGAAAGAATGATTTCTTTTGTAATAAGAAACCGGTGGATTCAGAATGGGCAGATACAGAAAACGGCAAAATGGGAACATAGAGAATGGGGAAAAAGGAGAACTTATGAACGAATACAGAATGAATGAGGAAGAGAGAGAAAAAGAGGATGGCAGCGTCAGGGAGCGCGCGTTGATAATCGGTGTGAGGACACAGGAGGATACAGCGTTTGATACTTCCATGAGGGAATTGGAGAGCCTGGCGGAGGCATGTGAGATGGAGGTTGCAGCGCGGATAGAACAGAGCCTGTCTACTCCGACGTCCGCTTATTATATCGGGAGCGGAAAGGTGAAGGAAGTGCAGGAGACGGTGGAATTGCTTGATATCGCGTATGTGATTTTTGAGGGCACCCTTTCTCCATCCCAGCTGAAGAATCTGCAGAAAGAGATTGATGCACAGGTAATGGATCGGACGAACCTGATCCTGGAGATTTTCTCAAGACGGGCCAGAACCCGTGAGGCCAGGCTGCAGGTGGAGTTGGCCAGCCTGCAGTATATGCTGCCACGTCTGGTAGGAATGCGTGAAAATCTGGGAAGGCAGGCCGGAGCCAGCGGGAGCATGAGCAATAAGGGAACGGGAGAAAAGCAGATTGAACTGGACCGCAGAAAGATAGAGAAGCGGATCAGCGATCTGGGAAGAGAACTGGAAGCCATTGAACATGACAGAGACGTACAGCGTAAAAAGCGCGGCCGCTCCGCCCTTCCCCAGGTCGCGCTGGTGGGATATACCAATGCGGGGAAATCCACACTGATGAACTGGATGCTGGAGGCCTGCGCGGGAAAGGAAGGGCCTGCCTCTAAAGAAGAGAAAAAAGTGATGGCAAAGGATATGCTGTTCGCGACCCTGGACACGACGGTAAGAAAGATTCAGCCCCAGGACGGCAGGGCGTTTCTGCTTTCCGATACGGTAGGGTTCGTCAGCAAACTGCCCCATGATCTGGTGAAGGCGTTTCGTTCCACTCTGGATGAGGTGCGCTATGCGGATCTGCTCCTGAATGTGGTGGATGCCTCTGATGAACAATGGAAGGAACAACTGCAGGTGACTATGGAAACCCTTCGTGAACTGGGTGCAGAAACGATCCCGTGCATTCATGTGATGAATAAAGCGGAACGCATCCTGCCGCTGTCCGGCCTTCCGCGCGTGGAAGAAGAGCGGATTTACCTGTCCGCCAAGGAGGGAATCGGGCTGGATGCCCTTCTTTTAAAGATCAGTCAGGCCCTTTTTGCAAAAGACAGGAAAGCGGCTTTCCTGATCCCTTACAACAGAGGAGATATCGTTCACTATTTCAATGAAAACGCGGTCATACTGGAACAGTCCTATCTTCCGGAAGGCGTACGGCTCATGGTGGAGTGCAGACAGGCGGATTATGATAAATATGAAGCTTTTCTGAGCGGGGAAATTTAAACGGGATATCTTACAGCAAGTGCAGGCCGGACGCGGACAGGCGTCCGGCCGCCTTTGTCCAGTTTGCAACCTGAAACCAGTTGTCGATATAATTGCCGCGCAGATTTTGGTATTTCAAATAATAAGCATGCTCCCACACATCAAGCGGCAGGATAGGATAGAATCCATAGGAAAGCGGATTATCCTGATTGGCGAGGGCCAGAATGGAAAGCCTGCCCCGTCCGTCTGCCGCCAGCCATGCGAAGCCTGAGCCGAAGATGCCCATGGCCGCCTGTTTCAAAAGCGCTTCTAATTTCTCTTTTTGGCCGAAGACAGGAGGAAATACCTGTGGATTCCCCTGGATCTGTGGTGTCATCAAGTCAAAATAAAGCCAATGATTATACACGCCGCCCCCGTTGTTGCGAACTGCCGTCCGCAGCCCTTCTGGAAGCGCCTCAAGCCCGCCAAGCAGCTGCTCAAGCGACCAGGATTGGAAAACCGGATACCCTTCCAGCGCAGCATTCAGATTGTCCACATACGCCTGAAAATGCTTATCATGGTGAAAATACATCGTATCCGCATCAATATAAGGCTCTAACGCATCATAGGCATAGGGAAGCTTTGGAAGCGAAAAAGGATAGGTCATCTCTGAAAGCACTTCATACCTCCATCGTTGTTTTGCAGGAATTGAGCATATTCCCTTTACCATCACAATATGTCTGCCGCCGGAAAAGTGTGCAAAAGGTACAGCCGTCCGGTCCTGCCCCTCTCCGCTGCCTGCGCATATGGTTTGTCAGGGGGGATGGGGCGGCTGACTGTACGCTTTTCCCCGCAGATCGCCTCAAAAATCGGCTGTTTCTAACCATTTCTGTCGGAGGCATGCTCCCGCTTGGCGGCTGAACTCCGCCCTGCGGGCGTCGAACAACGCCGCCAGGACGCACGGAAGATACCCCGCCCGCAAACCTAAGAAACGGCACATTTTTTTCACAGGCACACGGGGAAAGAAAGACAGCCGGGCGCTGTTGCTTTTCGTGAACAGTTATTATATGATGATGCTATATAACCGGCAGAGTAAGGGAGGTACAAGAATGAGAAAGGGAGGAATAGCAACAAAGGCGGGGGTGATTGTTCTGGCATTGGCTCTGTTCCTGATTCCGCAAAACAGCCTGAAGGCGCAGGCGGCGGAAGTTATGGCCACTGTTTACGGAACGGTTTCTGAGGGAACGACGGCGGAACTGCTGCTGCTTTCCACGCAGCAGGGAAAAATGGAGATTAAACTGGATGCGGGAACCGACACCAGTTCCTGTAAAATCCTTCTTCCCGGCAAGCAGGTCTATGTTTCCGTATCCCGTGGCTCGGATGCCTATCTGCATGCGGTAAAAATCACGAATGATTCACCGGTTGATGCGGCGTCCATTGATTATTCCACTTCTGTGACCGTCACGGGCAAACTCAGTGAGAAGACCAAGGAGGATCTTCTCTATCTGGATACGGCGCAGGGCCAGATGGAGATCAGGCTGGATGCTGCCACCAATATGGAGAACTGCTCCGTGCTTGTGGCGGGGGA
>USKC01000307.1 GCA_900555195.1 uncultured Lachnospiraceae bacterium | reverse complement strand
AGCCGTCCGTTCACAAACACCTTCCCTGCCCGGAACAGTTCCAGGCTCTGGCTTCTGGATAGGGAAAACACCTTCGCCGCCACGGCATCTACACGAAGGGCGGAAACGATCAGATGTTCCGGCTCCGGCTCTTTGACGGCTGGCAGACTTCCCGGCTCCGCCTTCTGGCAGCGGACGGTTGTATGGCGAACCTTTCCCAGCTGTTCACAGATATACGGAGCGATCGTCTCCGTACAGTACAGCCAGGCGCTCTTTCCTTCCAAAAAGATGTCCCCCATCGTGCTCCTGTCTATTCCCAGGTTCATGAGCGCTCCCAGGAAATCCCGATGGGTCAGGGTATCCGCAAATTTTTCCTGCAGCGGGCTTATCCGAAGCGCTGCAACAGGGAAGGGCGCTTCATATCCCAATTCTTCGGGCGAGCCAAACCTGGCCATCTGCCGTTCACAGCCGTCCGCTCCGCCCCAAAGGGAATACGCCGCAAAACCGGCCTCCTCCATCGCTTCATGCAGCGTCTCCTGCTCCGCCAGGGATAAAAATCCCGTAAAGGTAAAGATGTTCTGCAGATAGGATTTATTCGCCAATTCTGCGAACCGTTTCTTCTGCTGCTTTAATTCTTTTTCCGTCAAAGCTGCCATCTTTCCCTCTCATTCCGAAGCGTTTTTACATGGCTTCGCCTCTTTTATACAAAGCTGATCACTTTTTCTGCGGGCGCCTTGGTCTTAATCACGCTGCTCGCATGAAGCACCGGGCCCTCTCCGCCGTAATCCGCCCAATATTCTTTTTCCACCTTTGCGGTAACTTTGATCCAATCCTGTTCTTTCAGACTTTCCGCCCCCTTATAGACGCAGACGAATCCCAGGAAGGCCATATCCTCCGCACAGCATGTCATGGCCATACGGCCGGGAATAAAATGATCCTTCGGATATTCCGGGGGCTTCATCACCATTGCGGTGAACTGAATATTCTTCCCCACATACCGATCCAGGTTGTCCAAAGAATCGATGTACCAGATCCCATAACCCATATCGTCCAGAACGATCGGATCGCTGTTTAGGTCAAACGGAAGATCCTCTTCAAACATCTGCGTGATCTCCCCGTCTTTATCCTCAAAGATGATCTCTCCCTGCTGATTGATCGCTTTCACATTTCTTCGATAGCTAGCCAGATCCTCAATACCGTCACAACGGTTGAAAATGATCATCTCCGACTTCCGGATCATCTCCGCCAACAGAGACTTCATGTTGGTGAAGTACATAGAAAATGTAGAGGCGTCTATTGTCGTAATCTGCTGTTCCACTCTCCAATGCCAGGGAAGCTTCATGTTCTTCACATTCCATTATATTCGATGATGATCCGTTCCGGTCTGTGTTTTTTCTCCAGCTCCAACAGATTTTCCGGGGTGAAGTCCTCCTCCTGCTCGATCAGTTCCAGCACGGAATTGCTTCGCGAAAGGAGCGCAGGCTCGTACTCTTCTTCCCCTTCCTCGCACAGAATAATCAGGGTCTTTCCCTTGATCTGAAAATACTCCTGATCCAACGTGTAAGTGATAAACTCCGTTTTACCGCTCTCCAGAAAACCATTGATAATATATACCGGCTTCATACGAACATCCTTTCCCAAGGCCGCCCGCCTTTCGTCAGGCTCGGGCGGTCTGTTCATTCATAGACGCGGCTTTATTTAGCCGCAAAAAGCGCCTCCAGCGCATCTTCCTTCAGCTGCGAACCGATCACGCAGAGTTTTCCGGTCACATCCGGCTTGCCTTCTCTCACATTGCTCTCTCCCGGCACATAGTCGAAATAGATCCAGCTTCCGTTTTTATCCGGAACCATTCCCTTAGCGCGCAGCACGAAGCCGTACGTCTTCTCATCCTCCAGCGCTTCCAGGATCCCATCAATCTGTTCCTTCGTATAGGCTGCAGGCGTCTCCACGCCCCAGCTCGTAAACACTTCATCCGCATGATGATGGCCGTGATGATCATGGTCATGTCCGCAGCAGCAGCCGTCATGGTCATGATCGTGATGGCAGTGCTCGTGGTCATGATCGTGACCCTCATGGCAATGTTCTTCATGCCCCTCATGGTCGTGGTCCTCATGGCCGTGCCCCTCATGGCCATGATGTCCGCAGCATGCATGATCGTGGTGATGGTGGTCATGCTCCCCGTGGCATTCGTGATCGTGGTCGTTTCCATGCTTCTCCATCACTTCCTGCATCAGAAGTTTCTCCAGATCAGCTCCGCCTTCCATCGTCCGAAGAATATCCTTACCATCCAGCTGGCTGATGGGTGTGGTAATGATGGTGGCACGGCTGTTATGCTCGCGGATCATTTCCACAGCCTTGCGGATTTTATCCTCTCCCGCCACATCCGTTCTGCTTAAGATAATCGTTCCGGCATATTCGATCTGATTGATAAAGAATTCGCCGAAATTCTTCATATACAGCCTGCACTTGGATGCATCCACCACGGCAACTGCGCTTCCCAATTCGGTCGTCTCACCCAACTCCGCATCCTGTACTGCCTTCATCACATCGGAAAGCTTGCCAACTCCGGAGGGCTCGATCAGGATTCGATCCGGATGATAAGTATTCATCACTTCTTTCAGGGAAGCTCCGAAATCTCCCACCAGAGAGCAGCAGATACAGCCGGAGTTCATTTCTTTAATCTCAATTCCAGCCTCCTTAAGGAACCCTCCGTCAATCCCGATCTCACCGAATTCATTTTCAATCAATACCACCTGGCTTCCTGCAAATGCTTCTTTCAGAAGCTTCTTTATCAATGTAGTCTTTCCTGCACCCAGGAATCCGGAAAAAATGTCTATTTTTGTCATGTCTTCCTCCATTCAGCCGTCAACCGGCTTCTCTTCACAGCGATCCCTATTCAGGACCGCATCACTCGTTCTTTTCGTCCCATAAATCCGACGACTTTTATTTTGCCTTCTTTTGTGCGACTTGTCAACCGGAGGCAAAAGAGATTTTTCCTCATGAACTCCGAAACGGCTGCAGTTCTGCCCGAACGGATGTGTTGAAGTTTTTTACGAATACGCTTCCGTATCCCGGCGCCTGCTGCAGACCTCTTCATAGGCGTCATTCAGCGTTTCCATGGACAGGGCTGCGGTTCTGTCCCCGCTGCCTCCTGCTACCAGCCCCACCAGATGCCCATAACCGTCAAACACGCCTCCTCCGGACATGCCCGGCCCGCTCCTGCAGCGCAGGATCATCACATCACTTCCAAATTCTTCTCTGTACCACGCACGTTCTTCTAAAACAGCATCCATGGCCACATCCCCTGCTCCATCCTGCGTCCCGGCAATCACAAACAAGGCGCTGTACGCATCCAACGTGTCAAAAATGCGCTGATGCAGGCTGACCGCGGGCCGTTCTTCTTCCCACTCAGCCTTCACGAATCCCACATCCGCACATTCGGCCGTTCCAAGCACCTTACCCGTGCAGGCGCTCCCATCCGCAAAAACAATTCGCAGAACCTCCCCCTCTTCCAGAAGATGTCCTGCGGTCACTATAATCGGACGGCCATCCATGTGATCCCATATCACGCCGCTTCCATAATATTCTTCTTCATCGCCCGCCACATCTATGCGAACAACACACTCTGCCGCCAATTTCTTCGCGGCTTCCGGCTCCTCCCCTTCCAATGCTTCCATCACGGCGGAAGCACTTTTCTCCCCGACGTCCTTCTCTTCTGCAGCTTGTCCGTCCGGTTTTTCTTCCGTCTTTGCTTCCTCCCGGCTCTCCCCACAGGCGCCAAGCAGCAAAGCGACGGCCAGAGCTGCAGCAAATAGAAGGCACAGCTGCATCCGCGCAGTTCTCATTCTGCCTCTCCATATAAAACAACGGATGCCGCGCTACGCGGGCCATCCTTATGTTCAACAACAGGCGCCACGCTGTGCGAGCCGCCCCTCTGGTTAAAATGAGCAGAACTGTAAGCCGGGTTATGTCGCGAATAATCATCTATCTAGGACTGCCGTTACCGGCAGTCTCGAGCAACCTACCTGAAAGCAGGCCGGGCAAGCCTGTCGCTCTCTGTTTGGTCTTGCTTCG
>USKC01000306.1 GCA_900555195.1 uncultured Lachnospiraceae bacterium | reverse complement strand
TGCAGGGGAGCGGCACCGGACGCGCAGTTTTTTTAGCTGCGTGTATTTGAGCACTTGAAAAAGGAAGGGGATATCTTCTATAATGGAGGGGATAGCGAGAGGCCGGGAGCCTGGATGGGACGCGCAGCGGATGCCAAACAGGAAGGACGGCCGGAGCGGAAATACAAAAGAGCATATACAGTAAAAAAGAAGGAAGGAAGCTTTCCAAGAAGATGCGTGTCCGCGCGGATACCTTGGAGAGTGGGGCATTGTATGGACATTATTGCAAAGCTGACAGAAGAACTGAAGGTGAACAGATGGCAGGTGGAAGCTGCCGTGAAGCTGATCGACGAGGGAAACACGATTCCCTTCATTTCCCGTTACAGAAAGGAAGCTACGGGCTCTTTGAATGACGAACAGCTGCGGGACCTGTCTGAGAGGCTGAATTATCTGAGAAATCTGGAAGAGAAAAAGGAGCAGGTGCTCTCCAGCATAGAGGAACAGGGAAAACTGGACGAAGAATTGAAAAGCCGTATCCTGGCGGCTGAGACGCTGGTGGTGGTGGAAGATCTCTACAGGCCCTACCGGCCGAAACGTAAAACCCGGGCCAGCGTGGCGAAAGAAAAGGGACTGGACGGCCTGGCGAAGCTGATCCTGGCCCAGGAGACGGAGAGACCTCTGGAAGAGGAAGCCGCCGCTTATGTGGATGAGGAAAAAGGAGTGGGGAGCGCCCAGGAAGCCCTGCAGGGCGCAAAGGATATCATTGCAGAGATGATTTCCGATGAAGCGGACTACCGCATATTCATAAGGAACCTCACCTTTGAGGAAGGCAAGATATCCAGCGCGGCCAAGGATGAGAAGGCATCCAGTGTATATGAGATGTACTACGCTTATGAAGAGCCCGTGAAAAAGGCGGCCGGCCACCGTATCCTGGCTCTGAACCGGGGAGAAAAAGAAAAGTTCCTGACGGTCCGCATTGAGGCGCCTGTTGATCGGATCCTGCGTTACCTTGAGGGGAAGGTGATTACCCGGGATAACGAGAGGACGCGGCCCGTTCTGGAAGAAGTGGTGCAGGACAGTTATGACAGGCTGATCGCGCCCGCCATTGAACGGGAGATCAGAAGCGAATTGACGGAACGGGCAGAAGATGGGGCGATCCAGGTATTCGGCAAGAATCTGGAACAGTTGCTGATGCAGCCGCCCATTGCCGGCAAAGTGGTGCTCGGCTGGGATCCCGCATTCCGTACGGGCTGCAAGCTGGCCGTTGTGGATGAGACGGGCAAGGTGTTGGATACCAAGGTGATCTATCCCACAGCGCCTCAGAATAAGGTGGAAGAGGCCAAGCGGGAATTGAAGAGGCTGATTCACACCTATCATGTGTCCCTGATTTCTGTAGGCAACGGAACCGCGTCCAGGGAATCAGAGCAGGTGATCGTAGACCTGATCCACGAGTTGGATACCAAGGTGCAGTATGTGATCGTCAATGAAGCGGGCGCTTCCGTGTATTCGGCCAGCAAGCTGGCGACGGAAGAGTTCCCTAACTTTGATGTGGGCCAGCGCAGCGCTGCTTCCATAGCGAGACGGCTTCAGGATCCGTTGGCAGAACTGGTCAAGATCGATCCGAAATCCATCGGCGTGGGGCAGTATCAGCACGACATGAATCAGAAAAAGCTGGGAGAAGCCCTGAACGGCGTGGTGGAAGACTGCGTTAACCGGGTCGGCGTGGATCTGAATACCGCATCCGCGTCCCTTCTGGAATATATCTCCGGCATATCCAAGACGGTGGCAAAGAATATTGTACAGTACCGTGAGGAGAACGGCCGGTTCACGGATCGCAGGCAGCTTTTGAAGGTGGCCAAGCTGGGACCGAAGGCCTATGAACAGTGCGCGGGATTTCTGCGCATTCAGGATGGGGATAATCCCCTGGATGCCACAAGCGTGCATCCGGAATCCTATGAGGCTACGATGAAGCTGCTGGATCGGTTGGATCTGACCTTGGAGGATGTGAAGAGGCTGCAGGTCCAGGCCGCGCAGGCGCGGACACAGCTTGCCCGGGAGGCGGAGCCAAAGCAGAAACCTCAGAAGAAGGCCCCTCAGAAGACGCCCGTGATCCGCAATACCAATACGGCCATGGGAAGGGCGCTGGCAGCTGCCATGGGAGGAATCACGCTGGAAGAAGAGAAGCCGGAAAGAAGCGTGAAGAAGGAAGAAAAGGCGCAGGGCAGGACGGACGCAGCAGGGGCAGGCAGCCTGAGAAAACGGGTGAAGGATGTGCCCGGTATGGCGAAAGAACTGGGAATCGGAGAGATCACCCTGGAGGATATTCTCAAAGAACTGGAGAAGCCGGCCAGGGATCCGAGAGAAGATATGCCTGCTCCGATCCTCAGAAGCGACGTGCTGGATATGAAGGACTTAAAGCCGGGCATGATCTTAAAGGGAACTGTGAGAAATGTGATTGATTTCGGCGTGTTTGTGGATATCGGCGTACATCAGGACGGACTTGTGCATATCTCTCAGATTACGAACCGGTATATTAAACATCCGCTGGAAGCGGTGAGCGTGGGAGATGTTGTGGATGTGAAGGTGCTGGATGTGGATCTTGCGAAGAAGCGGATCTCATTGACCATGCGGCTGGATCAGGAAGCAAAACGGCCGGAAGGGCGTAAAGAAGGAAAACAGCCCACGGGTAAGTAATTGTCACCGCACTTAAAATAGAAAAGGACCGCGGAAAGGCTGCAGGAAATAAAGCAGGCCGCGGACAGGGAAAGAGGGCGTCTCATGCTAGGAGATGCCCTCTCTTATGATGAAGTATTTTGGAAAGCGCCGGCCGCTTTCCGCTTCCTGGAAGCTATTATGATTATAAACGCCGGAAAAGGCGGTTCCTATCCCGCTTCCTGAATTCTCTGTAGTAATCTAGTTCCGTCCGTAAGGCGATATAAGGGAAGGCTGCGGTGAAGCCGGGCAGCTTTTCTTCCCTGCTTCCAGTATGAAATTCCAGACTGCGGATGACTTTCATGTTCCCAATCTCCTCTATGCTTCTGAAATTCTCCCTTGAACCTGATTTTCCCTGTGGTTTGCTCTTCCTTTACGCAGAATGCCGCAGCAGCCGGAGATTATCCTCTCAGTCTTCAGGCAGCGATTTCTGGAAATGCTGATAATCCTTCATGGTTCGCCAATCTCCGCCCCAGGTGAAGCCGTGTTCCATAAAGAGCTGATAACAGAGATCCGCTTCATCGATTTTGTTTGGAAAATCCAGGCTTCTGTCCGCATAAGGAGCGCTGATGGCAGGCGAAACGTGCTGTGTGCCGCCGCGATAGGTTACATAAGGGTTATAGAGCGGATTAATGTCAATGGCGAGACCATATGCATGCTTGGAAAGCGTGCTGGTACCCTCCACCACCCTGTAATTAAAGCAGGAGGTGTTATTGCATTCCATGGAGAGGGTATCGTCCCCGCCGAAGTCATCAATGAGCCGAACGCTTTCCAGGGGATAACCGGCCTGATACAGCTCATAGAAAATTTCCACCAGATCCTGTGCGATATATTCGTTGCAGATCAGTTCGCCCTGCTGGGTCTGGCCATAAAAATCCACATATAAGATCCGCACATATCTGAGTTCTTCCATGGGCACGGTACAGTCCTCGGCATAGGATATGCCCAGGATGCGCTGCTTTACCGCCTCCTGGATAGGCTCATAGAAGAAACCCTCCTGATACACAACCCTTCCCTCCGGCACGGCCATTTCCCCTTCAGCCGGGCCGGCGGCACTGCCCAAAGCGGACGGCTGGGCATCTTGTGCCTCTTTGGCCGCTCCTTCCAGGGGAAATACGGCGCAAAACAACAGGCATAGAAAGAAGCAAAAGGCGGCGGAGTGCAAAGAAGGACGCTTTTTCATCATATAGTTACCTCCGGTGTTTTCCTTTATTATAGTCTATTGCGCTGCCCGTGTGCAATAGAAATGCCTGCAGAGTCCGGCCGCCTTGTTATTGCTCAGCCCTCTGCATATGCTGTTTTGCCCTCCGGCGTCGGCCCCATCCCGTGCATTCCTCTGTCCCTGCGGCGTGTACCAGCCAATACC
>USKC01000305.1 GCA_900555195.1 uncultured Lachnospiraceae bacterium | reverse complement strand
AGAAGGCAGTCGTTGGCAAAGCTTCGGCTGCGATACCTTACAGTGTAAATCAGACTGCCGCTACAGGCCTTACGGCAAACAAAGCAAACCATATTTATGTATACTGGAATACGAAACCGGATGGTACAGGTATCAGAATTGAAAATTATGGTAAGATTACAGGACCAGTAACATTTTACGCAGTATACTACCAGAGTATTTATAATTACACAGGCAGTTACCAGGTGTTTACGGTACCAATTACCGGAACATATTCCATATGAATGTTTCATATTAGGAAAACACACTGCCAGAAATGGTGTGGCGAGCATCAGCCCGCCGCGGCGGGAATTTCAGAAATGTTAATTTCAATGTATTCGGCAATTCTGTGAAACTCGTCAGTAAACTTGAATTTCACGCTGATATTGCCGTTTTCGTAAACCTTGATGTAGATTACAAGAATTTGTATTGACTACTTCAGATAATCCATTTGATACCCGCTTTTATCTGATGGACCTTATCAATAGCAAGTACGAAGCATACTCCATACAGGATGATCCGATTGCAAAACTACAAAAATTCGTTCCAAGGGAAAAGACATCCGATTGACAGCCACAGCCGATGACGCATGGTACAAATTAGCTCTGGACAAAATGAAATAGTTTCCCGATTTTAAGCGAGTGAAAAACCACGCCCACCCAAGAGTAGGATGGCTTTTCAAATATTCTTTTAATAAACTTTGGGACAAAGTGTCCCAAAGTGTTTATCCTTGTTGTGTACTTTCTGCCCTCCAATGAAATGCTAATTATTTGCTCGTTAAGCCAATAAGAGCGCAAGCAATCAACAGATTGCTTGCGCTCTTATTATACAACGGTATTTTGCTTGTATCCACTCTCAATCATTCATCATCATCCAACTCGCGGAGAGCTTCCTCATATTCTTTTCGATATTGGTCTTTCTTTTCATCTCGCAGGAACTCTCTGCGGCGGTAGGTGTCAGCATCTACGCCATCCACGGGGATGCGAGAGTCATGCCAATCACTATATACTGTGCCGTCCTGAACGGACGCGATAGCATTGAACCAGTCGTCAACCTCTTTTGTTTTCGCCTCGTATTCGGCACGCATTTTTTCCTTCTTGCGCTCACGTTCTTCCTCCTCATAATATCTGGCCTCTCTCTCCAACCTGCGCTCCGCAGCGCCGGTCTCGTACTCGCGCATCTCCTGCTCAACCTCTGCCTGTTTGGCGTAGGTCTTGTCCAGCAGCTTCGCATAGGCCCTTTCCACAGCGGGGTTCCGGGCGCTGTCGGGGAAATGGCTATAAATCTTTTCACGCAGTTCCTTTGAGTCAATGATCGTAGCACGTGTGACATAGTTGCCGCGCTCAAGAAGGATCGCCGTACCGCGGTCTATATATTCCTTGGCCTTGTCGTACAGTCCCTGTGACTCAAAATAGCTTGCCGTGTCAGAGTGAAAGTCATACGCAAAACGGGCCCAAAATTTTTGTGGATCAAGCGCTTTTCCATTTCCCCAATTCTTATCTTCGATGCCGTTGATCGGCTTTTCACTTAGTTCGTATTCCTTCCGTTGGAACTCCTCATACATCAGGTCAGCCATGCGCTGAGCCAACAACGCATCGGCGGCCTCTCCGCCAATCCGGGTGAGCTTAGAGTCAGCCAGTTCTCGTTCGATCGCCCACCCCGTTGCTGCATCTCCGGGCATCCGGTATTCTTTTCCATCAGCGCCTTTCATCTTCACAGCTGCGGCTCGTGTTTGACGAATCTTCTTCCTGTCGGCGTGGTTTGCATCGAGCATGGCCAAAAGGGAGAAGAAATAGATCACAAAACAGATGATGACAAAAATCAAGCTGGAAATACCGATCTCCTCAAATGGCAAAGTAATGAGGAAAACCTTTCCCTCAAAGACCAGCAGATTATAGGCAAAAGCAATTGTGCAGCCGAAACTGGCCAGACAAAAATTGATGCGCTTAAAGAATTTATCCAACGCCGTGTCAAAAATATCCGGTGATGCACAGATAATTAGGTTTAGCATCATAGCGAGCCAGCACACGGCAAAAGCCAGCGGCCAACGAACTCCGAAAGAGAGAAAGTAGGCCAAAAGGTTGGCCGCCAATCCCAGGATGTCAAAAAAACGATTTGCGCCTTTTTTTCGTACAAAAGGAAAAATATTATCCATTTTTATTTCCTCCTAACTTTTTCACTCATAATTATAAAACATAATAAAGCTTATCACAATATGGAGTATTTTGCTTTTTAGTTCTGTGATTTAGGGTCAAAAACATATCCATTACGCTTGTAACATATTTTAGTGGATTATTAAAGAGATAAAAACGTATATTTATGGAGCAATCGACCACAATTTTCCGATAGACTTTTCTTGGAGGTAGTGGCGTATGGTTGATCCAAGTTTTGTGCGTAACCGTATCACACAGTTACGGTTAGAAAAGGGCGCATCAGAATATTTCATCGTCCTCCTTTACTTCCATGCCGAAAATCATATCCACCAGTGTATTCACGTTCCGATCCTCGGCGGGGCCCTCGAAAATGATATAGGCAATCAAAGCACAGTACAAAAGCGTTTCCGCCTTCGTCCAAAGCGGATCACCCTCCTTGCCCTCGCCTTTGGTATTGGAAAATCAGCGCATCCACAAATTTGAGGATGTCGGCCTCATTCTTGATATAGGCCAGCGGATTATAGTGCATGGATTTTGTGAGATCAATGGAATTGAACACCTTGATCCGATACCCGCGCCGCTGTAAGAAAGAGCCCACCTGGGAGAGCACCCCGCCTTTCGGATCTACGCACACATAGCTGCATCCGCCGTTTTTATCCGCACTGGCCTGCAAAATCTGCGGAGTGAGCCAGAAGCGGGTTTTGCCCGAGCCGGACGAGCCGATCACGCAGGCGTTGAGGTTGCGGGCGTTGGCCGGGTTTTTCGGGCGTGTGTTCATAGTAAGAAACTCTGTCCCGGTCAAAATGATGTTGTTTTCAAACTTCGGATCGATAAAGGGCTTGATGTCTTTTTCGGTGCCCCAGCGGGCCGATCCGTATTCTTCATCCCGTCTAAATTTCTTTGCGTTCTTGCTTTTGAAGTAGATCAGCAGGCGGAAGCCCACTGCACCCACAATGCCGATGAGCCAGTCAAAGAGATTGAGCCCCGGTGCAAAGTCGGCAAAGGCTGGGCCGATAGTCTGCCCCAGCCCAATGAGCTTATGGGCGAAATCCGCGCCAGCGGCCAGACGGTAAGCCGTCCCCAGCTTTAAGCAGGCCCACAGCACAAACAGATAGGGGATGTTGGGGAGTACATATTTTTTAATATTATCTGTCCTCACGAACCGCCTCCTTTACCCGTTCCTGCTTGCGAGGCTTTTCCTTCGCAAGCTGATCCGCCGCCTGTTTAAGCTGTTCCCGGATGGGGATGCGGCGGGATTTGGATTTATTCAGCACCTTCCGCGAGTATTCAGAAAAGCAGGCGGTGATCGCATCCGCCTGCCCCGACTTGAAAAACAACAGGTATTTGTCCGGCCCGGTTTTATAAAAGGCATAGTCTACATTCCACTTCCGGGCCACCCGGTCAAAAGCCTTCGTGTCCCCGGAAAGTTCAATGCTGTTTGTAGCCGCACCGTGTCCCATGAGCTTTTTCACGCTCTGCCTGCCGTGGGGCGTTTGGTGTTCCCGGTAAGCCTTGCGGATCTTCCGGCCCACAGCCCCCAGCACATAGGCAAGGCCCCGCGCCGTCAGCTTGCTGGCCCGGACAGAAATTGCTATGGTACGCCGGGAAACATCTTCATCAATCAGTTATACCGCCTCCTTTCCGGCGGCACCTCGGGACAAAGTGTCTCGAAGTGCCGCCTATCGTTCCTTACGCTCCTTATTGGAAAGTTTCCGATAGCCTTCCAAAGAGGAACCGTCAATAATCTCCTTGTAGGCCGCCATCTGTTCCCGGATGGAAAGTTTCGGATAGGAGAAAACCCTGTGCTCGGCGGGAATGTCCTCGATCCCGTGGTAGTGCTCGATGAATTTGCCGCCGTTGTTCAGTACATAGCCGCCGGGGGCAAAGTGGCCGTCCTCGTTGATCC
>USKC01000304.1 GCA_900555195.1 uncultured Lachnospiraceae bacterium | reverse complement strand
CGTCTGATGAACGCGTATTTCGTCACCTGCACGGGATGCGAGAAGGACGCGGACGGCAATGTGACGGTGGTTCACTGCACCTATGATCCGCAGACCAAGTCCGGCAGCGGATTTAATGCCCGTAAGGTGAAGGGAACGATCCATTGGGTTTGCGCCAGCGAAGCGATCCGTGCCACGGTGCGTTTGTATGAGAATATCATCGATGAAGAAAAGAGCGTATACAACGAGGACGGCAGCCTGAATCTGAACCCCCATTCGCTGGAGGTGAAGGAATGCTTTATGGAGCCCTCCTTAAAGGAAGCGAAGCCTTATGAGAGCTTCCAGTTCGTGCGGCAGGGATTCTTCTGTGTGGATTACAAGGATTCCAAGCCGGGAGAACCTGTGTTCAACCGGGTTGTGTCTCTGAAAAGTTCTTTCCGCCTTCCCAAATAACAGTACGGAAGGGCGCGTATAGAAATGGAAGGGCGCACATATGAATGATCTTGCAATTCAGCTGACAGATGTGGGGAACAAGCATCTGTATGAGCAGATTTATGAGTATATTGCGGATGAGATAAGGGAGGGGAAGCTTCTCGCGGGAGAGAAGCTTCCCTCCACGCGTTGTCTGGCAGAATATCTGCAGGTGGCGCGTAGCACGGTGGAACTGGCCTATGAGCAGCTTCTGTCAGAAGGTTATATAGAATCCGTTCCTTATAAAGGGTATTATATCTGCCGGGTGGAAGACCTCTATCGAATCGGTGCGAAAGAGGAGAGCGCATATCCAAGGCAGGAAGAAGGGAAGGAAAAAGATGCGGCCTGGGAGATTGATTTTTCCCCGAATGCTGTGGATATGAGCCGTTTTCCCTTTGCGGTCTGGAGAAAGATCAACCGGGAGATCTTAAGCGGCGACAGGCAGGAACTTTTCGCCCTGGGAGATGCGAGGGGAGATTTGGAGCTGCGGAGGACAATCTGCAGGTACCTTCATTCTTCCAGGGGCGTGAACGCTTCCCCGGAACAGGTTATCGTGGGGGCGGGAAACGATTACCTTCTCCTTCTGCTGCAGTATATCCTGGGGAGGAATATCTGCGCTGCCTTTGAAAATCCGTCCTATCGGAGAGCGTACCGCATCTTTTCTTCTTTTGCGGCGCGGACGGTGACGGTGCCCTCGGATGAAGGGGGAATCCGCGTGGACGGATTGCTGAAAGCCGGCGCCAATGTAGCCTATGTGATGCCCTCCCATCAGTATCCCACAGGCCGGATCATGCCCATAGGACGCAGGATGGAACTGCTGCGTTGGGCAGCTTTGGCCAAAGACCGGTTCGTGGTAGAGGATGATTATGACAGTGAATTCAGGTACCGCGGGAAGCCAGTGCCCTCCCTGCAGGCATCGGACAGCGCGGGAAAGGTGATCTATATCGGCTCCTTTTCCAAGGCCATCGCTCCGGCGATCCGGATCAGCTTCATGGTGCTGCCGCCCGCCCTGCTTGCGGAATATGAGCGTTCCTGCGGCTTTTTTTCCTCTACGGTATCCAGGCTGGATCAGACGATTCTGAATGAATTCATTCAGAGCGGTGCGTTTGAACGGCATCTGAATAAGATGCGCAAGCTTTATAGGGAAAAACACGATATCCTTCTGGAGGAACTGAAGCCATTCTTGAATCGATACAGGCTGAGCGGAGAATACGCGGGCCTGCACGTTCTGCTGACATCGCGCAGCCAGGCGCGTGAAGAGGACCTGATCGGGAAGGCGGCGGAGAAGGGCGTGCGCATCTATGGCCTGAAGGAAGCGGCGCTCGTTCCGTTTGAACCATCCTATGCTACGATCCTTCTGGGATATGCAGGGCTGGATCGGGATAAGATAAAAGAAGGCGTACGTAGACTGAAAGAGGTGCTGTAGCGGCAACGGAATGGAGGCTGGAAAATGGAAGCTGAGAAAATGGAAATAGAAGAATTGGTAAAGTGGCAGAGGGCTTATTTTGCAACCGGTAAAACCAAAAGGGTGGGCTTTCGCGTGGCTGCGCTGCAGAGGCTGCAGGAGGCCATACGAAAGAATGAAGAGGCTATAGAGAAGGCGCTGAAGGAGGATTTGAATAAATCTTCCTTTGAGAGCTATATGACGGAAGTGGGCATGACTCTGGAGGAAATCAGCTATTTTCTGAAGAACACGGCCAGGCTCGCAAGGACGGAACGGGTGCGCACGCCGCTTTCCCAGTTTCCGGCCAGAAGCTATGTGAAAAAGGAGCCCTTGGGCGTAACCCTCATTCTTTCCCCCTGGAATTATCCGTTTATGCTGTCCCTGATCCCTGTGGTCGGCGCCATTGCGGCCGGAAACTGCTGTATCCTCAAGCCTTCCGCCTATGCGCCCAAGACGGCAGGCGTATTGAAGCGGCTGATCGGCTCCGTGTTCCCGGCGGGGTATGTGGCTGTTGTGGAAGGCGGCAGAGAAGAGAACAAGCGGCTGCTGGAACAGAAATTCGATAAGATTTTTTTCACAGGAAGCAAGCAGGTGGGGCGTCTGGTGATGGAACAGGCGGCTAAGCACCTGACCCCTGTGACGCTGGAACTGGGAGGAAAAAGCCCCTGTATCATAGAGGCGGATGCGCCCCTTTCCATGGCGGCGAAGAGGATCGTGTTCGGGAAATTCTTAAACAGCGGACAGACTTGTGTGGCGCCGGACTATTGTCTGGTGCAGAGAGCGGTTCGGGATGCCTTCTTAGAGGAACTGGTAAAATGGACGAAGAAGCTGATCGGAGAAGAGCCGTTGGCTAATCCGGACTATCCCAGAATGGTCAATGCCAAACATTTTGACCGTGTGATGGGGCTCATCGAGGGAGAAGCGGTGGTATGCGGGGGCTATGGAAACAAAGAAACGCTGCAGATCGCGCCCACGATCTTGAAAGATGTCTCTTTGGAGGATGAGGTCATGCAGGAGGAGATTTTCGGCCCGGTGCTGCCCGTTCTTACTTTTGACAGGCTGGAGGAGGCGGAGAGGATCATCTCTTCCGGACCGAAACCGCTGGCCCTGTATCTGTTTACAAAAAACCGCAGGACGGTGAAGCGGATAACGGAAGGCCTTCCCTACGGAGGCGGCTGCGTGAATGATACGATCATCCACCTGGCTTCTACACAGCTGGGATTTGGAGGCGTTGGGGAAAGCGGAATGGGAAGCTATCATGGGAAGCGGAGTTTCGATACATTTACCCATGAAAAATCAATCGTGGACAAGGCGCTCTGGCTGGATCTGCCCGTCAGATACATGCCTTATACCCGAAGCAAAGAACGCCTGCTGCGTTGGTTTCTGCGATAAACCGGCGTGGGGAAAGGAAAATTGCAATGGAGAAAACGGTATTGATCTGTGAATTTGCCCCGGCACGCGCGGGCGCATTGAGGCGGGCTCTCGCCCGGTTTGGAATTTCCGTCAGGGAAGTGGAGCGGGAAGAATATCTGCTTCCGCTTGGCTATCTGGCAGGCGTTAAAGGAAGCCTGCCTCTGGGAGGAACCTATGACGGAGAACCGCTTCCGGAAGAGATGCTGGTGTTCTGCTATCTGACGGGAGAAGAACTGGACAAGGCGCTGCTTGCCATGCGCAAGGCCGGTCTGGCGGGCATCGCCTGCAAAGCTGTGCTCACGGAGACGAACAGCGGCTGGAACTGCCTGCAGTTATATCGTGAACTGAGAAGGGAACATGAGGCTATGCACAAGAACGGGTAACGTGGATGGAGCAGTTGGCAAACGGTTTTTATGTCGGCCGGCACAGTGTGAAAAATGCCCTATGAAACCGAATTCACAAAATGAAGGACCCGGAAAAGCCCGAGAAATGAGGAAAAAAGCTTGGGAAAAGTTTGAAATCAAATTGTTTTTTGTGCAAATTTTGATGAGTTTAAAAAACCGATAAAAAGCTTTTGGTTAAAAGCACGAAAAGTATGTTAACCGGTTGACATCCGTCTTTTGTGATGATATGATTTAAGCACAGTAAGGCAAGAGAAAACAAACGGAAATACCGAAGCTTTTCCGTCAAGAGAACTCTTTTCCCCCTCCCTTTCATGTTATAAAGGCGGTGCGGCATCGGTCTTTCGAGTATCAAGCCTGACTGTAGAAATACCCCCTCCTGATATCTTTTCCCCAAAAGATATCATTATAATA
>USKC01000303.1 GCA_900555195.1 uncultured Lachnospiraceae bacterium | reverse complement strand
GTGGATCACACTTATGGGCTCAGTAGGATGGAAACGGATATTCTTCTTTTCTTATATAATAATCCCGGCTACGATACAGCTTCTGATATTGTGGAACTGCGTTCATTCGCCAAATCAAATGTGTCCAAGGCCGTGGAAAACCTCACTCAGAAAGGATATCTTTCACAGATCGTGGATAAAAAGGACAGGAGAATCATCCATCTGTCCATCTGTCCGGAAGCCATGGATGCCGTCGCTGCGGCTTCGGCCAAGCAGAAGGAATTTTTAGCGCTTATGTATCATGGGGTTTCTGATCAAGAAAAAGAGGTATTGGAACATATATTCTCGATCATCACCCGTAACATTGCGGATATATCCTGATACGGATGAGTTGTTCCAAGATCTGAAAAAACAACGGAAACAGGGCTTCCCTATGCCATTTTAACAGCTGATTTTAAAAAAGCGCCCTGCTAAAACTGCAGGACGCCCAAATGCTCCAGAAGAATTTTAAAGCCCATCAGAATCAGGATAACGCCTCCCGCGAACTCCGCTTTGGCTTTGAATTTGATGCCGAATGCGTTGCCAATTTTGATGCCGAATACACTGAAGAAGAAAGTGATCACTCCGATAAAAGAAACCGCCGGAACGATATCCACGTTCAGGAACGCAAAAGTCACTCCCACAGCAAGTGCATCGATACTGGTGGCCACTGCGAGCGGCACCATCGTCTTCACGTCAAAAGATTCGTTCTTCTCGTCCGCATTTTCCTCCTCTTCCCTTTCAAAGGATTCCTTAATCATATTGGCTCCGATCAGCCCCAAAAGAACAAAGGCGATCCAATGATCAATGGAAGTGATCATATCCCGGAAGCTGGTTCCCAACAAATATCCGATTACAGGCATGCCCGCCTGAAATCCTCCAAAATACAGTCCCGCAATCACTGCATTTTTCCAACTCATTTTTTTCATTGACAATCCTTTGCAGATGGCTACGGCAAACGCATCCATGGACAGTGCAAGGGCAATGACCAACAACTCCCATATACTCATGATCTTTCCTCCTGTGTGATTACGGACGGATTTCGTCCGCTTTTCGTAATAAGGCATGTCGCTGGCTGTTTGGCCGCTTGCTTCATTCCGCTACAATAGGGCCTGCGCGCAAGTGCGCATCAACGTCATTTTTTATTCGGCAAAGAAATTTCATTTCCTAACCGAATAAAAAAAGACCTATCTGCCCCTTGGCAGATAAGTCTCATTATTTAAAGCAAAGCCAGATAAAACAGCTATCAGTATGTTGACTTCACTACACGTCGTGCTAACTACTCCCTTATCGTGGAGTTAATCATATCATTTTGATAAAAAGTTGTCAATAAGCTTTCTCCCAATTTTCCAAAAACTCTCGGACGGCTTCTTCCGAACCTTCTACAGATCCCTGAACCATGGGATTTTTTCCTCCTCCCCTGCCGTTCAGAGCCAGATTGAACGCTTTGCCCAAGGAGACGATATCCATGTCCTTCCCACACATGACATATTTATATCCTTCCCCTTCTTTTCCGGAGAATACAGCCGCAAATTGCACTTTCTGGACCAGCCTGTCAGCCAGTATGCGAATCTCAACAGGATTCAATCCTTCTTCAAAAAGAATGGCTTTCCGTGTTCCTTCCGGCACCGCTGCCACAAGATCATCCATTCTTTTCTGCTTTAGGGATATATTTGCTTCCTTATATTCTTTCAGCTGTTCCTGCTGGTGCAAAACAGCTTCCACGATTTTTTCCGGACTTGCAGACAGAAGCATGGAGATCTCTTTCACGCTCCTGTGCTTCTCTTCATAATCCTCAAGCGCTTTCCAGCCGATTTTCAGCGTAAGCCGGATTCCGGATTTATAATGTTCCGATCCGATCACCTGAACCGGGCCAATCTCTCCCGTCCTCTTTACATGGGTACCGCAGCATGCGCATACATCCGCTCCGGGAATTGTCACGATGCGCACTGCGCCGTCGATCTCCTTTTTGCTTCTGTATTCCAACGCCCTGAGTGCCTCATCAGAAGGGTATTCTGCACAAATCTCCACATTCTGAAAAATCACCTCGTTCGTCCTGCGCTGTGCTTCCGCTATCTGCTCTTCTGAAAGAAGCCCGCTGAAATCCACGGTCACAAAATCCTTTCCCATGTGGAAACCGATGTTATCATATCCATACAGCCCATGTACAGTTCCCGAAAAAATATGCTCTCCGGAATGCTGCTGCATATGAAGGAAACGCCGCTCCCAATCTATCTTTCCATGCACCCTGCTTCCGGGGTTCAGCGGCTTATCACAGATATGACGGATGATCCCCTCTTCTTCCTGCACATCCGTCACTCTGGAATCCTCCAGCCAGCCCTGATCCGCCGGCTGTCCTCCTCCCTCCGGAAAAAACGCCGTCTCCTCCAGAATCACTTCATATCCTTTTTCCACTTTGCAACAGGAAGAAACCAGCGCTTCAAACTGCCTGCAATAAGCGTCTTCTTCATATAATTTCCTTGTCATTTTCGTATATATTTCCTCTCGTTTCTATTCACGCCCGGCCCCATAATCTTCCAGCGCCCTTTGAAAAAATTCCCGCATTCCTTTTCTCTGTCCGTCAAAACAAGGGATGTATTCTTCATCCACAAAGTAGCGGCCCGTTTTTATATCCACCGAAATACAGTCTAAAGGAAACCCTTCCTCCTTCTGCTCCTTTGCCCGATCTACGAGATAAAAGGCTTCTCCTCCGATATCCTCCCCGTCATATTCATAACGTTTCGTCTCGCTCAGAATCAGACAGACTGCATTCTGATACCGCGCCCTGCAGCATCCTCCCAACCGGTGTGCAATGCCTGAATAATATGCCGTCATCTGTCCATCCGTCATTCTTATCCCGTCTTTGACCCTTACATGGACGCCCGGCTGCTCCTGCGTGGAAAGCCCTTCAATCAGCAGCCCGCTGTCACAGCTGAATACGGGCCTTTTGAGCTTTTCATAATAATATTCCGCCTTTTCCCTGGCATTTTCCAAAGGCGTCTTTCCACACTCCTCCGGTTCCCCGAGATCATGGTCAAGATGTGACAGATCCGTCAGCTCTATATCCATTCCCTCCAGATACTCCTTCATCAATGCCAGTTTTCCCGGATTTCCTGTCCCAAAGATCAGTTCCAAAGCTGTGTTCTCCTTTATTGTGCCGCATAGTTAAGTTTTACGGTAATCATGGCCGTTTTATATCTGGAACTGGTGTCAAACGCTCCGTCATAGCTGTATTCGCCCGCTCCGGAATTCTTTGCCGTAATCTGAAATACGCCCAGGTTCGCGCTTATAAGCTGTCCCGCCGTACATCCCGTTCCAGCCGCCATGATATCGATTCTCTGTTTTGCATTGTCCGTCGCCTTCGCGATCAGATCCAATTTCACTTCATCCAATGTCGTACAGTAATATTCCGGGGAATTGGATACAAACTGAACGCCGGATTCAATCAGTTTCGTGATATCCCTGGAAATCGCTTCCACCTTATCGATATCTGTGGAAGTGATGGTCACGCGCTGTGTCAGATCATATCCATCCGTATAGTCTCTGATATAATTCCCGTTCTCATCATATTCCGTTCTGGTGCGCTGATAGATATCAACGGAACTGAACACCATCTCATCTTCCGTCACTCCGCTGTCCAGCAGGTATTGCCGCACCACCTCGGAATCATTCTTAATGACCGAATAAGCGGAAGAGGTCGTAGCTCCATAAGCTGAAAAACTTCCGCGCCAAACGATCAGATCCGATTCAAAATCAACGCTGGCCGATCCTGTGGCGGTAAGTCCTCCGCCCATAGAAGATTTCTTATAATTCACCAGGCTGACCGAGAGAATCAGCACGCAGGCAATGGCTGTTGCTCCTGCAATCAATGCAATCAGAATCCCTTTCCACTCCCGAATACCGCCTTTTCTTCCGTTTTCCTCCAAACCTTTCCTTTCTTCCACTTTAATTTCCTCCCTTCTCACAGATATACCTCTACTTTTAGTATATCAGCGCCCCGATGAAATACAATTTCTTTTATGGAATTCATCAATTCTTAAGAATCACGTTACTGCTCACGGGGCGGGGGAGATGCCCATTGGCCGAGGGGAGGTTTGGTGCGCA
>USKC01000302.1 GCA_900555195.1 uncultured Lachnospiraceae bacterium | reverse complement strand
CCCCCGGATTCCATATTTTTCCTTCAGCTTCCTGCAGAATCCGCAGTAATAGGACTGATACAGCTCAAAATCCCGGAATTTCATCTCCTGTTTGTTCACAATAATATATCCGAACATTTTTTCCTCTTATTCCGCCATATGAACAGCCAATGCCATTCGGCTATTTTCTGATCAGCTTCTTCTGATAAACTCCCTGTTGCATTTCGGACAGCGGATTGCGATCTTTCCTCTTCCCCTCGGCACGCGGATCTTCTGTCCGCATCCCGGACATTTATATATATGATGTGTCTTTCTCTCCCGCATATCCCGGCGGAAAGTGGCCCATTTTCTCCGAAACACTGCCGTCATCTGCAGATATTTCTGATTTTCTGCATAACGTTTCGGAATATTCCTGGAAAACATCCGGAAATAGCAATAGATAATCAATGCAAAAATGAGAATAGACCAGATGCCGCTCCTTATAAACAACGAAAGCACGACCATAACCAGCGCTACTCCCAGCAGGAAACGCGAGAACTGGTCGGTTCCGTATCTGCCCTGCATAAAACGTATCAGTTTCTCTCTCATACTCATCTTCTCCAATCTGAACTTTTGTTCTCTTCTTGTATTGTAGCGCGCTCGAACCAAATTGCAATGAACAGGCTCAAAATTAACTATTAAAAAAGTATAAATCTTTCTGTATTTACACATAACTAAAGCAATGAATAGGTTCAAACCATCACGTTTCAAACAGGAGGCATTCCATGACCATTGATTTCAAGACCAGCAAAACCAAAGATAATCTCATGCGCGCTTTCGCCGGAGAAAGTCAGGCCCGTAACCGTTATACCTTCGCCGCTTCAGCGGCTAAAAAAGCCGGGCTGTATGTAATCAACTCCATCTTTACGTTTACTGCCAATCAGGAAAAGGAACATGCAGAGATTTTCTACAATCACTTAAAAGGCCTTTCCGGAGAAACCATTCATGTGGACGGAGGGTATCCCGTAGATATCTATCAGGATGTGGAACAGCTTCTTTTAGCGGCTGCCCACAATGAATACGAAGAACATGATTTGGTCTATCGGGCTTTTGCAGATACTGCCAAGGAAGAAGGATTTCCTCTGGTAGCAGCTTCCTTCCACAGCATCGCCCAGATTGAAAAAACGCATGGGGATCGGTTTCAGAAGTTCGCACAGCTCCTCCAATCTAAGAAGCTGTTTGTTTCCGATATAGAGACCGGATGGATGTGTCTCAACTGCGGGTATATCTACACAGGAACCAGCGTGCCCGAAGCCTGTCCCGTATGCGGTCATGACAGGGGATATTTTATCCGGCTTTCCCTGGCCCCCTTTGGCGAATAAGGAATTTTTCCCTTTTCTTCCCGTTTCTTTTGTTATATGATAGGAGCAGATAAGATCCGGCGGGCTTTCATAGCTCGCCGATCGTTCGGAAAGGCGGAAAATGCGGGATGAAACGATTACAAAAATACCTTTTTTTCTTAATGCTTTGTACTTTTCTCTTCTTGGCCGGCTGCGGAGCACAGCAGGCTTCCAATCATGGCAGCTCCGCTGCTGCTGAACCTGAAACGAACAGAGGAGAGACCGTTTCCGGATATCTGAAGGTTCATTTCATTGATGTGGGGCAGGGCGATTCCATCCTGATCCAGTGCGGCGATGAGGCCATGCTCATCGATGCCGGAACCAATGAAAGCGAAAGTACAGTTGTCCAATATCTCCAGCAGCAGGGCATTTCCCGGCTTTCTTATGTAATAGGCACGCATCCGCATGAAGATCATATCGGCGGACTGGATGCGGTCATCTCCTCTTTCGATATTGATACCGTCATTATGCCGGATGCCACACACACCACGCGGACATATGAAGATGTGCTTGATGCGCTGCTGGCCAAGGAGTTATCCATCACGCTCCCGAATCCCGGAGATAGCTACCGTCTCGGCGGAGCTTCTTTTACCATCCTCTCTCCCTCACAGGAGGTGGCAAAAGAGGCGGCCGCGGAGGATGATCTCAACAACCTTTCCGTAGGAATTCGCCTGGAATATGGAGCGACCTCTTTTGTCATGTGCGGCGACGCAGAAGGGTTTTCAGAAGAAGCCATGGTAGAAAGCGGGTTGAATTTAAAGGCAGATGTGCTGAAGGTTGGACATCATGGAAGCTCCACTTCCTCTTCCGATGCTTTCCTGGACTCAGTTGACTGTACCTACGCCGTCATCTCATGCGGCAGGGATAACAGCTATGGTCATCCCCACCAAGAGACGTTAAGCAAGTTGAATGCGAGAGATATCCAGGTATTGCGGACGGATGAATCAGGTACCATTCTCGCCATCTCGGACGGCAATCGCCTCACCTGGCAGACCGGTGATGGAGAAAGCACTTCCGAAAGTCAAACCGTTTTTCAGGAAGATACGGCTATCCAGGAAACGGCCGGCGAAGAATCGGGTTCAGAGGCCGGCACAAACGCAGAAACTTCCTACGTTCTTAATACCAATACGATGAAATTCCACCTGCCTGACTGTTCTTCCGTGGAACAGATGAACCCGGATAACAGAATGGATTACCAGGGCAGCCGGGATGCCCTCCTCAATCAGGGATACAGTCCCTGCGGCATTTGCAACCCGTAATCATGATCGTCCATTTGGAAAGGAGTTCTTATGAAACTGATTATCGACCGTATCGAAGGCACTTGTGCAGTATGCGAGCAGGAAGACCGGTCTATGCTCCACATTCCCCTGCAGCAGCTCCCCCATGGGATAAAGGAAGGAGACGTTCTCCTCTGCAAAGACGGACAATATTCTATAGACCAGGAAGTCACACAGGCCAGACGTGAACGTCTGGATGCCAAACGGCGCCTTCTGTTTCGGAACTGATTGTTTATAACACGGCATTCAGGAATAATGCGTTGAAGGTCTCCAGTTCATCATACATAATCCCATGCCCGCTTCCTTCCAAGGGGTATAAATCCGACTGTTCCAGATTGGCATGCAGATATTCAGCCAGGCAGAAAGGGACCACCTGATCCTGTCTGCCATGAAGTATCGCTACAGGCACCCTGATGCAGGAAAGATCCCTCCTGCCATCTTCATCACGCAGAGAAAAAGCGGTCTGAACCGTTCCGATGCCGGAGGCAGAAAGCGCAATTCCTTCAAACCAGTTCATTGCTTCTTCTGACTGTTTGCAGGCAAAGAGTAATTCATGGGAAAATTGCCGGGCCAGCAATGGACGATCCGCACACGCCTGGCGGATAAATTCATTTACTTCTTCCCTTTCAAGGCCCAATGGGAAGTCCTCTCTCCGGGCAAAACAGGGTGCCGCCGCCGACAGGAGAATCAGTTTGGAGACTCCATATCCCTGATATTCTCTCATATAGCGAAGTGCAATCGCTCCTCCCATGGAATACCCGGCCAGTATAAACCGATCCAGGCGCAGTGCACAGACCACGCGGTAGATATCCTCCGCCAACTGATCATACGCATATCCTCCCGCAGGTATGTCTGAATTCCCAAATCCCCTTAAATCAATGGATACCACCCGAAAATCCCTGGCAAGAAGCATTTCCAGCTGATATTCAAAAATCAGGTGTGAAAACGGCCAGCCATGGATCAGAAAGATCGTCTTTCTTCCCCTCTGATTCAGATCATATACGGCGATATTCACCCCATCCGATGCTTTTACAAAATACATATGAAACCGCTCCCTTTTCTATTATCCTATGCGGCCTCTCCTCCCATGTACCTTGTCTTCCCGCCACATCGCTATAGGGAATCCAGATGCTGCAAGTCATCTGCTTTCTATCACTAAATAAAAAAAGAATGCTGAAAATTCCCAACTTTTCAAGCATTCTTTCCATGGACCAGACGGGAGTCGAACCCGTGTCCAAAAACCAATCCCCTGTCCTTCTACGAGCGTAGTTCATAATTTGACATTCCCTCTGCAATTCCGGTATGAACACCGTAACTGTTTCAGTAGCTTCATCATACGCCCACGGGTTCAAAGCTTTGCCCGTGTCGTTTCTCACATAGTCGAAGCCTGGGTCCTAAAGTGTGAGTGCTCTAGGTCAGACTGCTGCCATTAGGCAGCGTAAGCTAATTTATTATCGTTAGCGTTTAATTTTAAGTTTGGAATTTAACGCATCAC